>DASVIK010000242.1:0-18494 GCA_036382135.1 Candidatus Limnocylindrales bacterium
GCTGGCGGAGCTGGACGATCGTCGCCGTCGCGATGATGTCGTCGCTGTAGCCCTGGCTGTCGCTCACCACGACGTTGACATTCGGGGCGAAGCCCGTGTCGCCGATGATCGCCGGATCGGTGTCGAGCGCCATGAAGCTGAACGATTGCCCCGCGTCGCGCGCGTTCTGGAGGATGGTGGCCAATTCCGGATTGGCGGTCTTGAACTGCGCGATGAGCGAGTCGATGTCCGAACCGGCCAGCGTCACCGAGGTCCAGCCCTTGGGCGTCGCGATGGAGTAGCCGTCCGCCGTGACGTCCGTGAGCTTCCAGCCGGCCGGGATCGTCGCGACCGGTCCCGGCGTGATCGGCGCCGACGCGATCGACGGGGCCGGGGTCGCCGACGCGGCCTGGCTCGCCGGCGCGGACGGACTGGCCGCGGCGCCGCACCCGGAGAGCGCTGCCGCGAGGACGACCGAGCCGAGCACCCGGATCGCCAGCGGCCGTGGCAGCCTGGGACGCGTTCGCGCGAGACGCATGGGCGTGCGTACCTCCCGATCCGTGGGTGAGGGCCGGCCTCGGTCAGTGAGCCGCCGCTTCGACCTGTTTGCGATGGGCATCGATGATCTTGTCGGCGACGTGCCCCGGGACCTCCTCGTAGTGGTCCAGCGTCGCGCTGAAGGCACCCCGGCCGTGGGTGAGCGAGCGCAGCTCTGTCGCGTACGTGAACAGCTCGGACTGGGGCACGTGGGCCGACACGACCTGCGTCCCGTCACCGGCGGTGTCCATGCCCAGGACGCGCCCGCGCCGCGTGTTGAGGTCGCGGTTGACGTCGCCCATGTACGCCTCGGGGACCCGGACCTCGACCGACATGATCGGCTCGAGGAGCGCCGGCCGGCAGTCCATGACGCCCTTCTTGAGGGCCATGGACGCGGCGATCTTGAAGGACAGCTCATTGCTGTCGACGGTATGGAACGAACCGTCGTACAGCGTGGCCCTGAAGTCGGACAGCGGATAGCCGGCCAGGACGCCCTCGGCGGCCGCCTCGCGGATGCCCTTCTCGACGCCCGGGAAGAAGCCCCGTGGTACCGACCCGCCGACGACCCGCTCGGCGAACTCGACCCCATTGCCGGGGGACGGCTCGATCTCGATCCAGACGTGGCCGAACATGCCGTGGCCACCGGTCTGCTTCTTGTAGCGCCCTTCGACCTGGGTCTTGCCCCGGATCGTCTCCTTGTACGGGACCTTGGGCGTGTGGGTCAGGATCGCGGCGCCGAACTTGCGCTTGAGGCGCTCCGCGATGACCGCGATGTGGGCCTCGCCCGTCGCCACGAGCAGCTGCTCGCCGACGGGGCTGCGCTCGACCCGCGCGCAGGGCTCTTCTTCGAGCATCCGGGTCAGGGCGGCGCCCATCTTGTCGAGGTCGGCCTTCGTCTGGGGCTCGATGGCCACCATGAGCGACGGCGCCGGGAACGACAGCGGGTCGAGCACGAGCGGACGCTCGCGGCTCGTGAGCGTGTCGCCCGTCTCGGTCACGGACAGCTTGGCGATCGCGCCGATCTCACCGGCCTTGAGCTCGCCGACCGCCTCCTGCTCCTTGCCGTGGACGAGGAGCAGCTGGCCGATGCGCTCGTCTTCGCCCCGGGCGGCATTCCAGGCGTGGCGCTGCGAGTGGAGCGTCCCGGACAGCACGCGGATGTAGGTCAGCCGGCCGACGAACGGGTCCGCGGCGGTCTTGAAGACCCGGACGAGGAGCGGGCCGCCGGGATCCGGCGACACCTCGACCGGATCGCTCGACTTCGGCTCGCGCGCAGTGACCGGCCCCTCGTCGGCGGGGGAGGGCAGGTAGCGGACGAAGGCGTCGAGGAGGCCCCGCAGGCCGATGCCCTTCACGGCGCTGCCGACGAGGACCGGCGCCAGGATCGACTCCTTGACGCCCTTGCGGAGGCAGGCGTCGAGCTCCGGGTCGGAGACCTCGGCGCCGTCGAGGTATTTGGCCAGCACGTCGTCGTCGGCCTCCGCGGCCGCCTCGAGCAGCTGGTCGCGCCGGCGAGCGACCTCCGCCTCGAGCTCGGCCGGGATCGGGATCTCGACCTCCTTGGAGCCGTCCCACTGCCAGGCCTTGCGGTGGACGAGATCGACGTAGCCGCTGAACTTCTCGGCCGCGCCGATCGCCAGGTGCAGCGGCGCGACCTTGTTGCCGAACGTGGCGCGCAGGGCGTCGAGCGCGGCCGTCGGGTCCGCGTTCTCGCGGTCGCACTTGTTGATGAAGAAGCAGGCCGCCCGGCCGCCGGCGCGGGCCATCGCCACCGCCGCCTCGAGCCCCGACTCGACGCCGCCGCCGGCGTCCATCACGAGGACCATCCCGTCCACCGCGGCGACGCCCTCGATGACCTCGGCGACGAAGTCCGGGTAGCCGGGCGTGTCGATGAGGGTCACCCGGGTGCCCTCGTCGTCGAGGCTGGCGACCGCGAGGCTCAGCGACTCATGGCGCTTCTGCTCCTCGGGCTCGAAGTCGAGCGAGCTCGTGCCGTCATCGACCCGGCCGAGGCGCGCCGTCGCGCCGGTCCGGAAGAGGAGTCCTTCGGCGAGCGTCGTCTTGCCGCCGCCGGCATGCCCGGCCAGGACGACGCTCCGCAGGTGGGGCAGGTCAACGCTCTTCGTCGGCATCGGCTCTTCGGTCCTCGGTGGTGAGCGGTGGGAAAGAGACGAATCTCGGGAGGCTGGGGCCGTCCAGCCATGATAGTCCGGTATACTCGGCCGCGATGTCCGGTCACTCCAAGTGGTCCTCGATCAAGCGCCAGAAAGGCATCAACGACGTCAAGCGCGGGGCGTCGTTCACCAAGGTCGCGCGCGAGATCGGGATGGCGGCCCGGGCGGGCGGCGGGGATCCTGACGGCAACTTCCGGTTGCGCCTCGCGATCGAGAAGGCGCGCGGCGTGAACATGCCGGCCGACAACATCAAGCGGGCCATCGAGCGGGCGACCGGGGCCGGCGAGAGCGAGCAGTTCGAGGAGATCGTCTACGAGGGCTACGGCCCCGGTGGCGTGGCGATCCTCGTCGAGGCCGCGACCGACAACCGCAATCGCACCGCGGCCGAGGTCCGCTCGCGCTTCGCCAAGTCCGGCGGCTCGCTCGCCGCATCCGGGGCGGTCGCGTGGCAGTTCGAGGCACGCGGCCTCATCACGGTCCAGCGCAATGGCGTGGACCCCGACGACGTGGCCCTGGCCGCGATCGACGCGGGCGCCGACGACGTCGACGCCGAAGCCGACCCGATCGAGATCTTCACCGCCCCGGCCGAGCTGGAGCACGTCCGGCGCCGGCTCGAGGAGGCCGGCATCCCGGTGGACGAGGCCGAATCGGCGATGATCGCCAAGCAGACGGTCGAACTCGAGGCCGGTCGGGCCCGCCAGGCCCTCCGCCTCGTGGAAGAGCTCGAGGAACTCGACGACGTGCAGCGGGTGACCGCCAACTTCGACATCCCCGAGGAGATCTTCGCCGAGGTCGCCGGGTGACCAGCGGATCGCGCAGGGCGGCTGCGTGATCGTCCTCGGCATCGACCCCGGAACCGCCGCCCTCGGCTACGGCGTGGTCCAGCGGGCGGGCGGCGGGCTGCGCGAGATCGAACACGGCTGCCTGACGACGACGCCGAGCATGCCCCTGCCCGAGCGCCTCCTGGCGATCCACACGCGGGTCACCGAGCTCATCGCGACGCACCACCCGACCCTCGTCGCCGTGGAGCGGCTGTTCTTCAGCCGCAACGCCCAGACGGCGATCGGGGTGGGTCATGCGCGCGGCGTCGTGCTCCTCGCCGCGGCCGAGGCGAGGTTGCCGGTGCGCGAGGCGACCCCGAGCGAGGTCAAGACGGCCGTGTCGGGCAGTGGCGTCGCCGAGAAGGAGCAGGTCGGCCGGATGGTCGCGACGATCCTCGGGCTGGCTTCCGTGCCGACACCCGACGATGCCGCCGACGCGCTGGCCGTGGCGATCTGGGCGGCCAACCGCGAGCGCATCGGCGAGGAGCACGTCTCGACCGTCCTCGACCGTTCGGCCATCGCGCCGATGACCGCCGAGGTCACCCCGTTCGAGCGCGCGGTGCGCGAAGCGCTCGCCCGGGAGCGCGTGGCGAACCCAAAGGCGCCGCAGCGCCCGCCCCGCCGCACCGCCTCCTGAGCCGGACGTGACGGGCTCGGCCGTGGCTCGGAGCCGCCGGTGATCGCCTCGGTCGACGGGGTCGTCTCGGTGATCGGCACCGATTCGATCGTCCTCGAGGTCGGCGGCATCGGCTATCGGGTGTTCGCGGCGCCCCGCGTGATCGCGTCGGGCCGGCCGGGCAGCCGGCTCAAGCTGTTCACCCACCACCTCGTGGCGGAGGATCGCCAGGCGCTCTTCGGCTTCGCGACGCCCGAGGAGCTCGGGTTCTTCAACCTCCTCCTCACTGTGACGGGGGTCGGGCCCAAGGTGGCCCTCGCCATCGTCGGCAGCCGGGCGGTGCCCGATCTCCAGCTCGCGATCCTCCAGCAGGACCAGGCGCTGCTCGTCGCGATCCCGGGGATCGGCCGGAAGCTCGCCGAGCGGGTCATCTTCGAGCTCAAGGAGAAGGTCGCGGCGGCCGGGACCGCAGCGCTGGCCGGCGGGAGCGGACCGGTGGGCGGCGAGACCGAGGTCATCGGGGCGCTCCAGGCCCTGGGCTACAGCGCCGCCGAGGCACGCGAAGCCTCGCTGGCCGCCCTCCGCGATCCCTCCATCGGCGGAACCCTGGAAGATCGGGTCAAGGCCGCTCTCCGAACATTGCTCCGTGATTGACGGACCGGGCCGGGTCCGGCGCGGGTGGGCTCGCGAGCGAAGCGCCGGGGTGGACCCGGCACGCCGCATCTGGCGTCGAGAGCAAACGTTGCCGCGAGTGACCTCACCGTCCGCCGGGCCACTCCGGCGCCTTCGCCCGGGGGCGCCGCCCGAGAGGGCGGCGTCGTGCGCCGGGTCACCCCGGCGCCTTCGCCCGGGGGCGCCGCCCGGGAGGGCGGCGTCGTGCGCCGGGTCACCCCGGCGCCTTCGCTCGGGAGCCTTGCTCAGCGGTCCGGCAAGGCGCCGCGCCACCGCGGCGCCATTGTCCCGCGACGTCCATCGATGTGAACAGACGTACGGTTTGGCATCCCGCATGCTAGACTCCCGGCGATGACGGACGACGCTTCGCGCATCCTCGCCTCCACGCTGCTCGACGAGGTCGACGCGGCGGTCGAAGGCTCGCTGCGGCCCCACACCCTCGACGAATACATCGGCCAGCGCGAGGTCAAGGCGAACCTCCAGGTACTGCTCTCGGCGGCCAAGGGGAGGGGAGAGGCGGCGGACCACGTCCTCCTGTACGACCCGCCCGGCCTGGGCAAGACGACCCTCGCGACGATCATCGCCCGGGAGCTCGGGGTCAACGTCCGGTACACGAGCGGTCCGGCGGTCGAACGGGCCGGCGACCTGGCCGCGATCCTCACCGCGCTCGACGAGCGCGACGTCCTGTTCATCGATGAGATCCACCGGCTCAACCGCGCCGTGGAGGAGATCCTCTACCCGGCGATGGAGGACTACGCGCTCGACGTGATGATCGGCAAGGGTCCGTCTGCTCGCTCGCTCCGTCTCAGCCTCAAGCCGTTCACGGTGGTCGGCGCGACGACGCGGGCCGGGCGGATCAGCTCACCCCTGCGCGACCGATTCGGGGCGACCTACCGCCTCGACTTCTACGATGAGCCCGATCTCGTGTCGATCGTGCGGCGCTCGGCCGGCATCCTGAAGGTCGACATCGACGCCGAGGCTGCCGAAGCGATCGCGCGGCGTGGGCGGGGGACGCCGCGCATCGTCAACCGGCTGCTCAAGCGGGTCCGCGATTTTGCCGAGGTCCACGGCACCGGCCGGGTCGACCGCAAGATCGCCGAGGAGGCGATGCGGCGGATGGAGATCGACGGCGAAGGGCTCGACTCGACGGACCGCAAGCTCCTCGCCGCGATCGTCCAGAAGTTCGCCTCGGGCCCGGTCGGCGTCCAGGCGCTCGCCGCCGTCCTGTCCGAGGAGGTCGAGACGATCGAGGACGTCTACGAGCCGTTCCTCCTCCGCCTCGCGTTCCTCGACCGGACGCCCCAGGGCCGGATCGCCACCGACGCCGCCCGGCAACATCTCGCCGCCCTCGGTTATGAGATCCCGCCGCCCCGGCGACCGGACCCGGAGATGCCGACGCTCTGGGAGGGCGGCACGCCCGATCCCGCCACGGCGGACGAGGCGTCCGCGCCGTGACGGCGACGGATGTCGTCGACGGCTACGCGGTCGCGACGAAGGGGCTGAGGAAGGCCTACGGGCACACCGTCGCCCTCGTCGGGCTCGACCTGGCCGTGCCGACCGGCGTCGTCTACGGCTTCCTCGGCCCGAACGGCGCAGGCAAGACGACGACGATCCGCTGTCTCCTCGGGCTCATCCATCCCGATGCCGGCTCCATGACCCTGCTCGGTCGCCCGTACACCGCCCGCGACCGGCACCGGCTCTTCGACGTGGGCGCGCTCATCGAGTCGCCGTCGTTCTATCCGTACCTCTCGGGCCGCGACAACCTGAAGGTCATCGCGTCGACCGGTCCGGAGCCGGCCAAGGGGCGCGTCGAGGAGGTCCTCGCGGTGATGGGCCTGGCCGACCGGGCCGGGGACAGCGTCGAGACCTATTCACTCGGCATGCGGCAACGCCTGGGGATCGCGGCCGCGCTTCTGCACGACCCCAAGCTGCTCATCCTCGATGAGCCGGCCAACGGGCTCGACCCGGCCGGGATCCACAGCCTCCGGGCGCAGCTCCGGTACCTGGCCGACACGGGCCGGACGATCCTCGTCTCGAGCCACATCCTGCCCGAGGTCCAGCAGCTGGCCGACGTCGTGGGCATCATCGACCGGGGCCATCTCGTCCACCAGGGCTCGCTCGACGAACTGCTGCGCGCTTCCGGCGGGGTGCGGGTACGGCTCGCGCCCGGCGAACTGGAGCGGGCCCGCGCCGCGCTCGCCGGCCTCGCCGGCCCCGAGGCCGTCACCGACAGCGAAGGTCCGGGCGGAGAGCCCGAGGAGGGCGCCGGCTGGCTGGCGGTCAAGATCGCCACCGAGCGAGCGGCGGAGGTCAACCGGGCGCTCGCCGAGGCGGGGATCTACGCCAGCGGCATCGAGACACGGAGCGATCTCGAGTCGATCTTCCTGTCGCTCACGACCGGAGACGGGACATGAGGCTCCTGCGCGGCGAGCTGCGCAAGCTCATCCGGCGTCCGGCGTCGCGCATCACGCTGATCATCCAGCTGGCGATCATCGTGCTGATCTACGTCGCGGTCGCCGCCTCGTACCGGACGCTCACCCAGACAACCACGCAGAACGCCGAGGAGTCGCGGGCCGGCATCCGGCTCCTGCTCACCTTCCCCGGAGCGTACGCCGGCATCGTCGGGCTCATCACGCAGCTCGGTGGCCTCCTCGCGATCGGCTACGGCGCCTCCGCCGCCGGTGCGGACTGGGGCTGGGGCATGGTCAAGGTCGCGGTCGCGCGCGGCGAGAGCCGCAGCCGGTACATCCTGGCCAAGCTCGTCGCCGTCCTCCTCATGGTCGCGGTCGGCTTGCTGATCACGTTCGTGGTCGGGGTCGTCGTCGCGGTCATCGCCGCGCTCATCGCCGGGATCGACGTCTCCGGCCTGGGCGACGGGAGCGTCGTCGGCCAGTTGCCGGAGCAGCTCCTCCGTGGCTGGTGGGGCATCGCCGAGGAGGCGACGATCGGCTTCGCCATCGCGACTTTCGCCCGGAGCCAGCTGGCCGGCCTGGGCGCGGGCATCGCGCTCTACTTCGTCGAATCGTTCTCGACACTGTTCCTGCCCGACATCGTCCGGTACCTGCCGTTCCACGTCGCGTCGTCCGCCCTCCGCGTGACGACGGCCGGTGGCGGTGGAGGCGGAGGCGGTGTCGCGGCGCTCGACCCGGCGCTCTCGCTCGTGCTCGTGACGGTCTACCTCGTCGTCGCGGCGGCCGCCTCGGCGATCATCATCGAGCGGGCGGAGATCACCGGATGAGCGGCGCCCGTTTCGAGGTCCTCGTCCCGCCGCCGGCCGAGGGTGGCACCCGGGCCCGGCTCGGCCGTCTCGAGCTGGCCCACGGCGTCGTGGAGACCCCCCAGTTCATGCCCGTCGGCACGAACGCCACGGTGAAGGCGCTCCACCCCGACGATCTCGACGAGGTCGGCGCGTCGATCATCCTGGCGAACACGTACCACCTGTACCTGCGACCGGGGCACGAGCGGATCCGGAACCTCGGCGGCCTGCACCGGTTCATGAGCTGGGACGGGCCGATCCTCACCGACTCCGGCGGTTTCCAGGTCGTGTCGCTGAGCGACCTGCGGGTCGTCGACGACGACGGCGTGACGTTCCGCAGCCATCTCGACGGGTCGGTCCACCGCTTCACACCGGAGCACGCGATCGAAGTCCAGGAGGCACTCGGCTCCGATATCGCGGTCGCCTTCGACCAGCCGGTCACCCCATCGTCGTCGTGGGACGTGGTGGCCGACGCGACGGCGCGCACGCATCGCTGGGCCGAGCGCTCGCTGGCGGCCCACGACCGGCCCGACCAGGCCCTCTTCGGGATCGTCCAGGGCGGCCTCGAGCCCGACCTTCGGGCGGAATCGGTCCGGTTCATCGCCAGTCTGCCGTTCGACGGCATCTGCCTGGGCGGCCTGGCCGGGGACGAGACGCCCGAGCAGCGGGAGGCGACCCTCGACCTCGCGATCCCGCTCCTCGATGACGATCCCCGGCCGCGCTATCTCATGGGCCTCGGGTCGCCCGCCGACCTGCTCGAGGCCGTCCACCGCGGGGTGGACCTGTTCGACTCGGTCCTGCCGGCGCGGGTGGCGCGGACCGGCCAGCTGTGGGTGCCCGGCGGCCGGATCAACATCCGCAATACGCGCTACCAGGACGACCCGGAGCCCATCCAGGCCGACTGCCCGTGCCTCGCCTGCCGGCGCTTCTCGCGGGCCTATCTGGCCCATCTGTTCCGGGCGAAAGAGCTCCTCGCATACCGGCTCGCGACTTGTCACAACCTGACCTTCACCCTAGACTTCATGGCCAGGATCCGCTCCGCCCTGCGGACCTCCACCTTCCCCGCGATCCTCCCGGAACTGCGCCTGCGTGCAGGCCGGGTGCACGACGGTGAAGCCTCGGTGCAGTCGGCGTGAAGGCACGATCCCTACCATCCGATCCGGTGCGTGAAGGAGCACGAGATGGGCTCGCGAGACCGCCCCGCCAAGGAAGCCAAGAAGAAGCCGAAGGACAACGCGGCCAAGCAGAAGCTGCAGCCGCTCCTGGAGCCGCCGCAGAACGTCGAGCTGATCCGGAAGGCTCGCAAGCCGCGCCACGAGCGCGAAGAGACGGACGAAGGCTGATCCGTCGGACGGGCGTCGCACGACTCCCCGCTCCGCCGGTCCGGTGGCCAACCACCCCCGCCAGCAGAGGACAGGAGCGAGAGCGATGGCGATGACCGGAGAGCGCGGGCTCGACGAGCGCAACGGCAGCGGCGGGACCGGCGAAAAGGCGCAGGCCGAACGGGGACGCGCGGTCGACGCCGCGATCCTCTCGATCGAGAAGCAGTTCGGCCGCGGGTCGATCATGAAGCTCGGCTCGGCGGAGCGGCAGTCGGTCGACTTCATCCCGACCGGATCGATCGCCCTCGACCTCGCCCTCGGGGTCGGCGGCATCCCGCGGGGCCGGATCACGGAGGTCTTCGGGCCCGAGTCCTCGGGCAAGACGACGCTCTGCCAGCACGTCCTCGCCGAGGCGCAGAAGCGCGGCGGGGTGGTGGCCTTCATCGATGTCGAGCACGCCCTCGACCCGGGTTACGCCCGTGCCTGCGGCGTCAACGTCGACGAGCTGCTCGTGAGCCAGCCCGACACCGGCGAGCAGGCCCTCGAGATCACCGAGACGCTCATCCGCTCCGGCGGCATCGATTGCGTCGTGCTCGACTCCGTGGCGGCCCTCGTGCCGCGCGCCGAGATCGAGGGCGAGATGGGCGACAGTTTCGTGGGCATCCAGGCGCGGCTGATGAGCCAGGCCCTGCGCAAGCTCACCGGAGCGGTCAGCCGGAGCAACACGGCGCTCGTCTTCACCAACCAGCTCCGCGAGAAGATCGGGGTCATGTTCGGCAACCCCGAGACGACGCCGGGCGGTCGCGCGCTCAAGTTCTATGCGAGCGTGCGCCTCGACATCCGGCGGGTCGAGACGATCAAGAACGGCACCGAGTCGGTCGGCAACCGGGTCCGGGTCAAGGTCGTGAAGAACAAGGTCGCGCCGCCGTTCCGGCTCGCCGAGTTCGACGTCATGTACGGCGAAGGCATTTCCAAGGAGGGCGGCCTGCTGGACGTCGGGGTGGCGATGGACGTCGTGACCAAGACCGGCTCGTGGTTCACGTTCGGCGACGGCCGCCTGGGCCAGGGACGCGAGGCGTCGAAGGAGTTCCTCAAGGGCAACGCCCCGATCGCGGTCGAGATCGAGCGCCAGATCCGCTCGAAGATGTCGACCGTGGCACTCCCCGTGGAGGGGATCGAAGAGGCGGAGTGACCGCCCGACGATGACCGGACCCGTCGACGGCGACTGGCGCGGTCGGCGCGGCGCCGGCTCCGGCGGGGAGCGGCGCAAGCCGTCCCTCGCCGAACGACGCGAGGCCCGGGCGGCCGAGACCGATCCCGAGGTCGTGCTCGCTGCCGCAGCGCGCTTCCTCGAGGTCCGGCCTCGATCCGTGGCCGAGGTGCGTCGTCGACTACGGTCGGCGGGGTACTCGGCGGCACTCGTGGAGGGTGCGCTCGAGCGGCTCGTCGAGCTCGGGTTCCTCGACGACGCGGCGTTCGCGCGCGCCTGGGTGGAGTCGCGTGACCGGGCCCGTCCCCGGGGAGAGCGGGCGCTCCGCGTGGAGCTGCGCCAGAAGGGCGTGGGGCGCGAGGAGACCGACGAGGCGCTGGGGGAGCGGCGGGACGAGGCGGATGACAGCGACGGTGGAGCGTCGGCGGACGAAGCGGCGGCGGAGCGCCTGCTCGCGCGTCGGGCCAGTCAGCTCGGCCGCGTCCCGGACCCGCGTGTCCGGCGCCAGCGCGCCTATGCGCTCCTTGCCCGCAACGGCTTCGACCCGGGTGTCTGCGCGGCCGTGGCGCGGCGTTTCGCGGATGGCGCGAGCGAAGCGGAACGCGAAGGCGACCCGACCGGCGATGGCGATGACGTCTGAACCGCCCGGTGGCCGCCCTACTTCCCGCGGAATGCGTCCCGGAACCCGACACGGGCCCCGAGCCGCAGGATCGAGTTCGCGTAGATCCGGCCTGCGAGCCAGATCAGTCCACCGATGCTGACCAGCTCCAGGGCGATCGCGAGGCCGACCTGCCACGACGTCGCGTCGCCGGTCGCCATTCGCACCGACATGAGGATCGGCGCGAACGGTGGCAGGATGGAGATGATGGCGCTGACGGTGCTGCCCGGATCCGGCACCACGACGCTCACGAGGACATAGGCCGCGATGAGGGCGATGTAGATCGGAGCGATGGCGCCCGAGACGTCCTCCTGACGGGAGACGAGCGCGGCGACCGCGGCATAGGCGGTGGCATAGAACAGGAAGCCCAGCACGAACCAGACGAGATACTCCAGGATCGCGGTGAGGCTGAGGGCCGGGATGGACACGACATTGGTCGCGTGGAACATGGCGAGCGCGGCAGCCCCGACGATCGATAGTTGGAGCAGGCCGGCAAGCCCGATCCCGATGATCTTGCCCGCCAGCAACTGGCTTGGTCGCACAGTCCCGAGCAGGATCTCGACGATCCGGGTGGCCTTCTCCTCGACGACGCCCTGGGCGACGAAGCTCCCGTAGAGGGCGAGGGAAAGATAGAGGAGGAACGCGACAAAGACCGCGACGGCGAGCTTCGGGCCGAGCTCGGGATCGGTGGGCTTGGCCGGTGCAAGGCTCCGGACCCCGACGTGGGTACCGGCCACGGCCTCGGCCACCGCCGCGGGCGTGAGGCCGGACGCGGTGAGGCGCGCCTCCAGCACGGCGACGTCGAGGGCGGGCTCGATCTCCGATGGGACGGAGTCCTGGACCACCGCCACCGGAGCCGTGGGAGACCCGGTCATGAGCACGTCGAGCGTGCCGTCGGTCACGTGCGCCGTGCCCGTGGCCACGTCGGCGACCTCGCCGACCGAGACCTTCACCCCGGATGCGGTGGCCCACCCGGTGAACGCCGGCTCGAGCGTCGTCGTCGCACCGACGAATCCCACGCGGACCGCTTGCGGGCCGTTCTTGCTGTTGACGACGGTCGCGATGAGGATCCCGATCGCGATGAGCGCGATCATGGCGACGGTCCCGATCCTGAACACGCGCCCGCTCAGGCGCTTGAGGACCTCGCGGCGAGCCACGAGGAAGATGATCGGCCGACCGCCCGGGGTCGCGTTCATGACGCGTCCTCCTCGAGCACGGCCCGGAAGATCTCACCGAGGCTCGGCTCGACGCGATGGAACTCGCGCACCGGGCCGGTCGCAAGCGCAGCCTGGAGCAGGGCCTGGTCGTCGATCCCCGGGTCGATCTCGAAGAGGAGCCGCGAGCCATCGCGGCTCACGACGGTCGTTCCGGGGATGCCTTCGCCCCAATCCGCCGGCGCGTTCGGCGCCTCGACCGAGCGACGCTCCGGCGCTCCTGCCCGCAGTTCGGCGACGGTGCCGTGGGCGACGATGCGGCCCAGGTCGACGATCGCGACGCGGTCGCACAGCCGTTCGACCAACTCGAGTTCGTGGCTCGAGAAGAGCACCGGAACGCCCGTATCGGCCTGCTCGCGCAGCACTCCGCTCATCACGTCGACGGCCACCGGGTCGAGGCCGGCGAACGGCTCGTCGAGCACGAGGAGGTTGGGTCCGAACACGAGGGCAGCGGCGAGTTGGACCCGCTGCTGGTTGCCGAGGCTCAGGCTTTGGAGATCTTCTCTTGCGCGCGCGGCGAGACCGAAGCGATCGAGCCAGGCACTCGCCGCCGCCCGCGCCGGCGACGGCGCCATCCCGTGGAGCTCGGCGAGATAGGCCAGCTGCTCGGCGAGGCGCATTTTCGGGTAGAGGCCGCGTTCCTCTGGCAGGTAGCCGATCTGCCGGCGGGCCTCGAACGTCAGGGCCGTCCCGCCGAACCGGACGTCGCCGGCGTCGGCCGTGAGAACGCCGAGCACGATCCGCATCGCGGTCGTCTTGCCGGCGCCGTTCCGCCCGACGAAGCCGAACACCTCACCGCTGGGAACTTCGAGGCTGAGCCCGTCGAGCGCCACGACGTCGCCGTACCGCTTCGTCAGCCCCTCGATCGCCAGTGGTCCCATGGGTCCATCGTCGGCCGGGTCGCGCGCCGGCGCAAGAGGGTCGAGGCGACACCTGCTCGCGGATGTCGCGCCGCTGTGTCGTTTGACCCTCGGGTCATCCGGCCCTAGGCTACGCGGCAGACGAAAACGCGCCGCCGATCGGGCGGCGCCGACAGGCCCAGAAGGCGACATACGACGGCGCGGCGGGGCGTCACCCCGCCAGGATGGTCCCCCAGCCAACCGCCGTCGTGTCGTCGCATCCGAGACATCGAGGCCTCCGGCGGGTCGCGCCGGACGGGAGGACCGGAACGATGGTGGATACGTCCATCGCCGTCGTCGTGGCCATCTTGGCCGCAGGCGGCGGTGCAGCAGCCGGATTCGTGCTGCGTGGCATGCGTGCCAGCCAACGGATGAAGCAAGCCGAAGAGAAGGCCGCGCTCATCGTCGAGAAGGCCTACGGCCAGCAGAAGGACCTCATCCTCGAGGCCAAGGACGAGAAACTGCGTCTCCAGCGCGAGGCGGAGGACGAGGCGCGGGCCAAGCGCGGCGAGCTGAACGCCCTCGAGGGGCGCTTGCTCCAGCGCGACGAGCAGCTCGACCAGCGCGCCGACATGCTCGAGCAGCGCGACCGCAAGCTCATCGAACGCGAACGCGAGCTCGAACGGGCCCGCGAGGAGGTCGCCCGGGCGCGCCAGGAGCAGGTCATCGCCCTCGAGGCGGTGAGCGGCCTGTCGGCGGAGGACGCCAAGGGCATCCTCCTCGAGGCCGTCCGCGAGGAGGCCGAGCACGACGCCGTGCGCATCGCCCGCTCGATCGAGCGCGCTGCCCGCGAAGAGGCCCAGGAGAAGGCGCGCGAGGTCATCGTGACCGCGATCCAGCGCGTGGCGGCCGACCATACGGCCGAGCACACGGTCAGCGTCATCCACCTGCCGAGCGACGAGATGAAGGGCCGGATTATCGGCCGCGAGGGACGCAACATCCGGGCCCTCGAGCAGGCCACCGGCGTGGATCTCATCATCGACGACACGCCCGAGACGGTCGTGATCTCCGGCTTCGACCCGGTCCGGCGCGAGATCGCCCGGCTGGCGATCACGAAGCTCATCAGCGACGGCCGCATCCACCCCGGGCGGATCGAGGAGGTCGTCAACAAGGCCCGCTCCGACGTCGACCTCGTCATGCGCCAGGCCGGTGAGACCGCGGCGTACGACGCCGGCGTCCCGGGCCTGCCACCGGAGATCATCAAGCTCCTCGGCCGGCTCAAGTACCGCACGAGCTACGGCCAGAGCGTGCTGAATCATGTCGTCGAGACGAGCCGGCTGGCGGCCGTGATCGCCGCCGAGCTCGGGGCCGACGTCCAGATCGCCAAGATGGGCGGGCTGCTCCACGACATCGGCAAGGCCGTCGACCACGAGGTCGAAGGTCCCCACGCCGCGATCGGCGCAGCGATCGCCCAGCGCCACAACCTGCCGATGAAGGTCGTGAACGGCATCGCCGCACATCACCAGGAGGTCGAGTACGCCTGCATCGAGGCCCCGATCGTCCAGGTGGCCGACGCGATCAGCGCGAGCCGGCCGGGCGCCCGGGGCGAATCGATGGACACCTACGTCAAGCGCCTCGAGGACCTGCAGGCGATCGCCGAGAGCTTCACCGGAGTCGAGAAGTCGTTCGCCGTACAGGCCGGGCGCGAGGTGCGCATCCTCGTCCGGCCGGAGGAGATCGACGACCTCGCCTCGATGCGCCTTGCCCGCGACATCGTCCGCAAGATCGAGGAGACGCTCACGTATCCCGGCCAGATCAAGGTCACGGTCATCCGCGAGACCCGGGCCGTGGAGTACGCGAAGTAGCGGCGAGCGACGGATCGGCGGGGAGCCCGGCCGGCCGGACGATCCTCGGCAACCCGACGAACGGGAACGCGCCCCGGCCGCCCGGCGCCTGCCGGGTCCTCATGATCGGCGACATGATCGGCAAGCCCGGTCGCCAGGCCGTAGAGGGGCTGCTGGCGGACCTGCGGACCGCCCGTGGGATCGATTTCGTCACGGCCAACGGTGAGAACGTCGCCGGCGGGATGGGCCTGACCGGCTCGACCGCCGAATCGATCCTCGCCTCCGGCGTCGATGTCATCACGTCCGGCAACCACATCTGGGACAAGCGCGAGATCTACCCGATCCTGGACCGCAACGAGCGCATCCTCCGGCCGCTCAACTACGGCACGCAGGGCGTTCCCGGGCGGGGCTGGGGCCTGTTCCACGCGCTCGACGGATCCGAGCTGGCGGTCATCAACCTCCAGGGCCGGACGTACATGCAGCAGATCGAGAACCCGTTCACCGATGCCGACAAGCTGCTCGACGAGGGTTCCGAGCCGCTGCCGCCGATCCGCCTCGTCGACTTCCATTGCGAACTGACGTCCGAGAAGAACGCCATGGGCCTGCACCTCGACGGGCGGGTGAGCGCCGTCGTGGGGACCCACACCCACGTCGTGACCGGCGACGAGCGGATCCTCCCGCGGGGCACGGCCTATCAGACGGACCTGGGCATGACCGGACCGCTATGGAGCGTCATCGGGTTCAACCCCGCCACCGTCTTGCCGCGGTTCATCAACGCCCTCCCGACGCGCTTCGAGGTCGGCGAGGGGGCGGTCGTCTTCAACGCCTGCCAGATCGACATCGACCCGGCGACCGGGCGAGCCTTGGCCATCGAACGGATCCAGCAGGTCGTCGAGGGCTGAGGCGATGGTCCGCACCCGCCGCGGCGTGCCCGGTTCGCCGGTCGTGCCGCCGGGCCCCTCGCCGGTCGACCTGCATACCCACACGCTGCGCTCCGACGGCGTCCTGAGCCCACGCGAGCTCGTCGCGGCTGCTGCTGCCACCGGCGTCCGCACGCTGGCCATCACGGACCACGACACGCTCGCCGCGGCGCGCGAACTCGCCGCGCAGCCCGGCGCGATCCCCGCCGGCCTTGAGCTGTGGGCGGGCGTCGAGATCAACACGGTGACCGATCGGTCCGTGGACGCGTGGGCCGGCGAGCTGCACCTGCTCGGCCTGTGCGTCGATCCGGACGATGACGCGTTCGAAGCGCTCCTCGCCGCCCAGCGCGTCCAGCGTCGCGTGCGGTTCGAGCGGATGGTCGCGCGCCTGCGGGCGGTCGGGATCGTGGTCGGCGATCTCGCCGAGCGCCTCCCCTCGGACGAGCGGGCGGCCCTCGGCCGGCCGACCCTGGGCCGCATGCTCGTCGCCAAGGGCTACGCCGTGAGCGTCGAGGATGCGTTCGACCGGATCATCGGGACCGGCGGGCCCGGCTACATGCCCCGGACCGGGGTCGGGCCACGCGACGCGATCGTCGCCATCCGGGCGGCGGGCGGGCTCCCGGTCCTCGCCCACACGGCCGACGCGGCCGACCGCGAATCGGCGATCAGCGAGCTCCATGCGATGGGCCTGGGCGGCCTCGAGGTCCACTACCGCCGCTACGACCGGGAGACCGTGGCATCCGTGGCCGGCGTCGCCCGGCGCCTCCGACTCGTCCCCACAGGGGGCAGCGACTACCATGGCGACCGGGAGTCGTACGCGGAGGCGCACGCCCGACTCTGGGTGCCGGCCGCCGACGCCGACGCGGTCCGCGCCGCCACCGCGCGCCAGGACACCAGCACGCCAGGCTGACCGCCGATGATCGACCGCCCGACCGCTCGCGCCCTGCCCGTCCTCGACGTCGTGCCCCCGCGTCCGACGGCCCGGCCGGGAGGACCCGTCGCGCTCGCCGATGCGCGCGTCGAGGAATTCCGTCCGGAGGCGCTGACCCTGCCGAGCTTCGCCATCTGGACGCTCGGCTGCCAGATGAACCGGAGCGACTCGGAGGAGATGGCAGGACGCCTGCTCGCGGCGGGCTGCGCCGAGGCGCCCTCGTTCGAGACGGCCGATCTCGTCGTCATCAACACCTGCGCGATCCGCGAAGCGGCAGAGCAGAAGGTCATCGGCCGCCAGGGCCAGCTGGCCCGGCTCAAGGCGGCGAACCCCGGCTTGCGGGTCGTGCTCACCGGCTGTGCCGTGCGCGAACGCGATCGGGCGGGCCTCGCCCGGCGCTTCCCGGCCGTGGACCTGTTCCTCCGCCCCGACGAGGAACCGGAGCTCGTCGACCGGCTCGGCCTCGCGTCCGCCCAGGGGCCGATCGGGGCCAGTGGCGCGACGACGATCGTCGGGCGGACGCTCGTCGGCGCGGCCGACCGCTTGCCGACGACCCGCGCCGCAGCCGTGGGGGAGGGGACCATCCGGCGCTCCTCGCCGACGAGCGCCTGGCTGCCGATCGTCTACGGCTGCGACAAGACGTGCACGTACTGCATCGTCCCGTTCAGCCGCGGCCCGGAGCGCAGCCGCCCGTTCGACGAGGTGGTCGCCGAGGCGCGGGCCCTGGCCGTCGCCGGGTACCGCGAGGTGACGCTCCTCGGCCAGAACGTCAACTCGTTCGGGCACGACCTGCCGGCCGAGAGCCGCTTCGCCCACATCGCGACCGAGCGCCGCACGGGCCGGCGCCTCGACCTCCAGGCACGACCCGACCTCGCCGAGCTCATCCGGGTCATCGACGGGCTCCGCACGGCCGACGGCCGCGCGGCCATCCCGCGGCTGCGCTTCGTGACCTCGCACCCGTGGGACCTTTCGGATCGCCTCGTCGCGGCCCTCGCCGAGTGCCCGAGCGTGTGCCAGCACCTTCACCTGCCGGTCCAGTCGGGCGACGACGCGGTCCTGCACCGGATGGGCCGCCAGTACACGATCGAGCACTACCGCGAGCGGCTCGCCGCCGTTCTGGCGGCCGTCCCCGGCATCGCGATCTCGACCGACGTCATCGTCGGGTTCTGCGGCGAGTCCGAGGCCCAGTTCGAGGCGACACTCGAGCTCCTCCGCGCGACCGCCTACGACCAGGTCTTCGCGGCCGCCTTCTCCCCGCGGCCCGGGACGCCGGCCGCCCAGCTGCCCGACGACGTCCCTGCTGGCGAGAAGCGGCGGCGCCTGAACACGCTCCTCGACCTCCAGGAGGGCATCGGCCTGGAGCGCAACCGGACCTTCGTGGGCCGGACCGTCGAGGTCCTCGTCGACGCGATCGTGCCGCCGCGCAGCCACGACCATGCCGAGGAAAGCACGTTCCAGGGCCCGGTCACCGACGGAGCCCGGGCGCAGGCAGCAGCCGGCC
>DASVIK010000243.1:0-1580 GCA_036382135.1 Candidatus Limnocylindrales bacterium
CGGGTCAGGCGACGGGCTCCGGCGACGCCTCGCCGGACGTGCGTGCGGCGGTCGACGCCCAGAGGCGCGTCAGCATCGCCGCGGTATCGGCGAAATGATCGTGGATGACGGTCGCCGCGACCGATGCGTCACGAAGCCGGAGCGCGGCAAGGACGGGCGCGTGCAGCTCGGCGATCCGGCGCCGGTCCACGCCCGGCACGACCATCGTGATGTATGTGCGGGAAAAGGGCTCGAGCGTCTTCCAGACGCGCTGCAGGGTGGCGTTGCCGGCCAGCTCGACGATCCGGCCATGGAAGGCCGCGTCCGCCGTCGCCTCGGCGTGGAAGTCGCCCGCGTCGGCCGATCGTCGCATCTCCTCGAGGTAGGCGGCCAGGGCGCCGATGTCGTCGTCGGTCAGGCGCGGGATGGCGAGACGAGCCCCGAGGGACTCGAGCGCGGCGCGAACGGTGAACCCTTCCAGGAGCTCGGCCGCCGACGGCCGGCGGACGCGAGCTCCACGGAAGGCGGTTGTCTCCACGACCCCGAGCGCCTCGAGGTCGCGCAGCGCCTCGCGCACGGGCGCCTGGCTCGTGCCGAGCTCCCGGGCGACCCGGGTCTCGACGATCCTGGCGCCCGGCGGGTAGCGACCGGCAAGGATCGCCTGGAGCAGGCGATCCTTGACCTGATCGCTCAGGACGCTGCGCGAGATCGCTGCGTCGCGGGGCATGGAGGTGCGGTCAGGACCCGATGCCGACGAGCGGCCGGGACTGCACGGCGCTGAGGATCTCGACGAGGCCCGTGGTCCCGTTGATGCGGACCCGGTCACCGTTCTTGATCTGCTCGGTTCCCACGGACGTGCCGACGACGGCCGGGATCCCGAACTCACGGGAGAGGACGGCCGGGTGGGACACGGTCCCGCCCGCGTCGGTCACGAGGCCGACGATCTTGGTGAAGAGGACGACCCATGCCGGGTTCGTCATCTGGCAGACCAGGATGTCGCCGGCGCGGACATCGTCGAACTGGTTCTCATGGAGGACGACCCGCGCGATGCCCTCGACGACGCCCGGCGACCCGCCGATTCCGTTGATCTGGCCCGCGACCGTGGACTCCTTGCGATAGAACTTGTCGGGGAAGCCCCACAGGTTCAGGTACGGGAAGGCGAGCTGCGTCGCGGTGGCGGTCCCGACCCACTCCTTGGGCCGGAATGTGTACGCCTTCTCGCGGGCTGCCTTGGCCTTCGCCACGATCGCCCGCCCGTCCATGCCGGCCGGGTTGCCCATGAAGACGCGGAGCTCGTTGTACCGGAAGAGGACAACGTCATCCGGGGCGTCGAGCGCGCCCGCCGCCACAAGCTTGCGGCCGATCGCCAGGAGGACCTGCCGGACGTGGGCATTGGCGCCCTGATCGATGTAGAAGTGATGGTCCGGGGTAAGCGGGGCCATCCGCAGGTTGATGTCGTTGGCCGCCCGCATCTCCTCGAGCGCCTCGCCGTCGAGGCCTTCGAGGATCTCCGCCGCCGCAGCCTTGATGTCGGCCGCGAGGACGGCGATCGTCTTCGGGTAGTCGTAGTTGGTCTCGATGTAGCCGCGGACGAGCTCGAT
>DASVIK010000244.1:0-3074 GCA_036382135.1 Candidatus Limnocylindrales bacterium
CGTCGCCTGCTGATCCTCGTCGAGTGCTGGAACACGATCGGGGATCTCGGCGCGGCGGCCCGGGCCACGAGCCGGAAGGTCGCGGAGGCCGAGGAGCTCGCGGTCGCGGCCGGCGGGGAGCGGCCGTTCATCGTCCGTGCCGTCTGGGTGGTCCGCGCGACCGCCGGCAACCGTGCCCTTGTCGCCCGCTACCCGGAGGTCTTCGCGGCCCGCTTCCCGGGTCCCTCCGCCCGCTGGGCCAACGCGCTCACCGCGGGCACGGAGCCACCCGCCGAGCCGGGCCTTGTCTGGTGCGACGTCGCGGCGACCCGCCTCTTCGCGTGGCGACGGCGATGAACGACGACCTGACGCTACGCGGCGGCGTTGATCACCCCAGGCGGGCGAAGTCCGCCACGCTGCGCCGCAGGAACGTCCCGGCGCCCTTGCGGCCCGTGAACTGGCCGTCGCGGACGACCACCGCGCCCCGCGACAGGACCACGTCCGAGCCGCCCTGGACCACCCGGCCCTCGTAGCACGAGTAGTCGACGTCCATGTGGTGGGTCGTCGCGCTGATCGTGTGCTTTCGAGCGGGGTCGTAGACGACGAGGTCGGCGTCCGAGCCGACCGCGACCGCGCCCTTGCGCGGATACATCCCGAACATCCGGGCCGGGGCGGTCGAGCAGATGTCCACCCATCGCTCACGGGTCAGGCGTCCGCCGACCACGCCTCCGTCGTGCATCAGATCGAGGCGGTCCTCGACGCCGGGCAGCCCGTTGGGGATCTTCCGGAAGTCGCCCCGGCCGAGCTCCTTCTGGCCGTGGAAGTCGAACGGACAGTGGTCGGTCGAGACGATCTGGAGGTCGTCCTTGCGCAGGCCGGTCCAGAGCTCCGGCTGGTGGTCCTTCGAGCGCATCGGCGGCGAGCACACGAACTTCGCGCCTTCGAACCCGTTGCCCAGGTCGTCGATGGACAGGAACAGGTATTGGGGGCACGTCTCGGCGAACGCCATCGCCCCTCGATCGCGGGCGGCCCGGACCTCGTCGAGGGCCTCGCGAGCCGAGAGGTGGACGATGTAGACCGGCACGCCGGCCGCCTCGGCGAGGCGGATCGCCCGGTTCGTGGCCTCGCCCTCGAAGATGGGATAGCGGGCCAGCCCGTGGCCGATCGGGTCGGTCGTCCCGGCGGCGACCATGTCGGCCGCGACGACGTCGATCGCCGGCGCGTTCTCGGCGTGGATCATGATCAGCCCGCCGTTCTTCGCGGTCCGCTGCATCGCCCGGAAGATGGCCCCGTCGTCGGAGAAGAACACGCCCGGGTAGGCCGTGAACAACTTGAAGTCCGGGACCCCTTCGGCGACGAGGGTGTCCATCTCGGCCAGGGTGGCGTCGTTGACGTCGCTCATGATCATGTGGAAGCCGTAGTCGACGACCGCATTGCCCTCGGCCTTGGCGTGCCAGGCATCGAGGCCCTCGCGCAGGGACTTGCCTCGCGACTGGACGGCGAAGTCGACGATCGTCGTCGTGCCGCCGAACGCCGCCGCGCGGGTCCCCGTCGCGAAGGTGTCCTTCGCGAACGTGCCGCCGAACGGCAGCTCCATGTGGGTGTGGACGTCGATCGCGCCGGGGATGACGTACTTGCCGCGGGCGTCGATCGACTCGTCGACCGACGGGCCCGCGGATCCCCCGGCCGAGCCGAGATCGCGGCCGACGGCGGCGATCGTCTCGCCATCGACGAGGACGTCCGCGACGTACGATCCCGACGCGGTGACGACCGTGCCATTGGCGATGAGCGTGCGCATCCGAGTCCTCCGCGCGATCGTCGCGGGCACGCCCGGAAGCCTGGCTCGGGGCGGCGGGCCCGCCTGGGTGGTAGGCGGTCAGGATACGTCGGGGCGAGGACCGTCCGCCCGACGCAGGGCCACCGCGGGACACTGCCCCGGCACCCGCCGCACGTGCCTGGTGTCGCTCCGCACCACCGTCGGATGACGACTCCATCTGGCGGCGCGCTTGTGCTACCTTCCCGACGCAGTCCACCGTCCCCGCCGCATCCACGTCGACGCGATGCGCCCAGACTCGGAGTCCCACGAGCGTGCCCCAGCTTGCGATCACCATCCGCGCCGACGGCGTCCAGCTGACCCCCGGAACCTCGGCGGCCTTCACCGTCGAGGTCCGCAACCTCGGCGCGGTGGTCGACCGGTACCGGTGCGAGCTGGTCGGCCTGGACCCGTCCTGGTGGACCGTCACCCCGGCTTCGATGGAGCTCTTCCCGCAGGCGGAGAGCAATGCGGTCGCGCGGCCCGATGCGCCCCCGTCGATCGGCCGGTTCCAGGTGACGCTGCATCCACCGCGCACCTCCGCGGCCAAGGCCGGAGCGTGGCCGTTCGGAGCCAAGGTCACGAGCGAACACGACCCACGGAACCGCCTCGTGGAGGAGAGCTCGGTCGCCTTCCTCCCGTTCGGCGCCCTCGACGCCGACCTCCGGCCGTCCGTCGTGAGCGGTCGCTTCGGCACGACCGCCTCGCTCCAGCTGGCCAATCGAGGCAATCGGCCCGAAACGGTCGAGATCTCCGGCACCGATCGGGCCGCCCGGATCGCCTTCGACATCCGGCCGCCGCGACTAACCCTGGCCCCGGGCGAGGCGGTGACCGTGCCCATCGGCCTCTCCACCGGCGGGGCACGCCTCATCGGCGGGACCGAGACCCGCCCGTTCACGGTCGAGGTCCGGGCGGCCGCCCTCGATACGCCCCCGATCGCCCTCACGGGCACGCTCGAGAAGTCGGCCATCATCCCCTCGGGCCTGCCGGTCGCGCTGGGCGGGCTGCTGGCGCTCGGGATGGGCGCCTTCGCGATCTGGGCCGCGTTCCTCCGGCCGCCGTCCACCCCGGTCAACGTCGCCGATGCGACGATCGGGGCGACGCCGACGCCGATCGTCACGGCGGCCCCGCCGACGGCACCGCCGAGCCAGAGCCTCGCGCCGAGCCCGACACCTTCGCCGAGTCCGACCCCGAGTCCGACCCCGAAGCCGACATCGGACCGGACGCCGCTGCCCTGCACCCAGAGCCCGATCGACGTCGCCTATGCCGCCATGGGCGGCTC
>DASVIK010000245.1:0-3519 GCA_036382135.1 Candidatus Limnocylindrales bacterium
CCGAGCCGCGAGCCGGGCTCCCGTGACCCGGGTGGCCGCCCGAGTGCCGGGGCCGGATCCGACGCCGGGCCCGGCGGCGGTCCGGGCACCGGCCCGAACGGGGGACCCGGAGCGAGCCGGCTCGCCATGCCCGGCGAACGATTCGGCGGCGAGCGGACACCCGACGCGGGCCTGTCCGTCCGGCCCGAGGAACGGCCCTTCGTCGCCGGCGACATCGCCGACCGCGGCCCGCTCGAGCGCGGCGCCACGACCGTCGGCGCGGTCGACGCCCGGGCGCGCGATGCGCGTGAGCGTGACCGGCAGCGTGCGTGGCGCGAGCAGGCCGCGCGGGCGATCGACGCCCTCAAGGCCGACGAGGGAACGGGTCCGGTCAACGCCGAGGAGGTCGCCGCGGCCGCCGACCGTGCGCTCGCGGAGATCGGCCTCCCGGTCGACGAGCCGGAGCCCGAGGAGCCCGACGAGGCCGACGAGGGCAGTGCCCCGGTCCTGCGTGTCGAGAGCGCCGGCAGCCTGCCGACGCTCCGCGTCCTGCCCCAGGGCATCAGCCGCAAGCGGCTCGAGCAGTCGATCCGTGAGCTCCAGCTGCCGGTCGTCATCGCTCGCGATGTCGACGAGGCGGACGTCGTCATGACCCTGCGCCCCGAATACCGCCAGAAGACCCCGGTGCTGCGCGAGGCGGAGGAGCGCGCGCTGCCGATCTACGTCCTCAAGACCAACTCGGTCCAGCAGATGCAGGCGAGCCTGACCTCGATCTTCGCGCTCGAGCTCGATCCGCGCGATGCGGCGATGCGCGAGACGGAGGAGGCGATCGACATCGTCCTGCGCCGCTCGGAGCCGGTCGAGCTGGCGCCCCAGAACGCGTACATCCGCCGGCTCCAGCATCAGATGGCCGAGCGGGCGAACCTCGTCTCGCGCTCGCGAGGCCGCGAGCCGTATCGGCGGGTACGCCTCTACCCGGACGTCGCCCGAACCGCCTGGCGGTGAGCCTCGTCGCGGCCGACGTCGTCATCGACTGTGCGGATCACGGGCCGGTCGTCGCGTTCTGGTCCGCCGCGTTGGGACGGGAGGCACGCCGGGTCGACGAGCAGTACGTCTCGCTGCCGACCGCGGCCGGTGAACCGGGCCTGAGCCTCCTGTTCCAGAAGGTCCCCGAGCCCAAGGTGGTCAAGAACCGGGTCCACATCGACTTCCGGTGCGAGGACCGCGCGTCCGAGGTCGCCCGCCTCGTGGCCCTCGGCGCCACCGTCCTGGCCGAACGCTGCCTCGGCGACTTCTGCTGGACGGTCCTCCAGGACCCGGTCGGCAACGAGTTCTGCGTCAACGCGGGCTGACGCGCCGGCTATGGCTCCCGACGACGCGTGAGTCGCTTGACGAAGCGACGGATCTGGCCCGGCGGGTCCGGCTCGGGGATCCGCTCCGAGTCCTGGGGCTCGGTCGGCTCGTCGTGGTACTCGTCGCTGAGCGTGCGCATGGGGACCGGGACCATCATCACGCCGTCCGGGCTGAGGAACGCTCCGGCGTTGTGCACCGCCCGCTTGGGTTCGGGCTCACCGCGCCTGGTTTCGATATCGCCCATGTCGTTCCTTCGCAGATCCGCCACCCCCACCGGATGTCGGCTCATCGTCAACCGTGCTCCGGCGCGGGCGGCGCGTCAAGGGCCGAGGGGGCTCATCAGGCCCGGACTGTCCGCCCCCCGAACTCGTGCCGCAGCGCCGAGCGAGCGGCCAGGTGGCCGCACATGCCGTGCACACCACCACCGGGCGGGGTCGCCGATGAGCACAGGTAGATGCCCCTGGCGGGCGTCGCGTACGGGTCGAGCGACGGCACCGGCCGGAAGATGAGCTGGCGCCAGTCCTGGACGCCCACGTTGATATCGCCACCGACGTAGTTCTCGTCGTACGCGGCCATCTCGACAGCGTTCCTCGTGGCCCGGGCGAGGACGAGATCGACGAAGCCCGGCGCGAAGCGCTCGACCTGGGCCTCGATCCGGGCGGTCATGTCGAGCGTCGAGCCGGACGGCACGTGGCAGTAGGCCCACGCCGTGTGGTGGCCCGCCGGCGCGCGCGACGGGTCGAACCGACTCTGCTGGACGACGAGCACGAATGGCCGCTCGGCGTGGCGACCGGCGCCCACCTCGGCTTCGGCTGCGGCGACCTCCGCGAGCGTGCCCCCGACGTGAACCGTGCCGGCTCCCCGGACGGCCGGGTTCGTCCACGGGATCGGTGCAGAGAGCGCCCAGTCGATCTTGAACACGCCCGAGCCGTAGCGATAGCGCTCCAGGCGGCGGCGGTAGCCGGCGGGCAGGCGATCCCCGCAGATCTCGAGCATCGTCCGTGGCGAGGTCGCGAACAGGATCGCCTTCGCCGCCGGCAGCTCGTCGAGGCGGCCGATCCGGCGGCCGGTCACCACCACGCCGCCGAGCGACCGCAGCTCCGCGACGAGCGCCTCGGCCAGGATGCCGCTGCCGCCCGCGACCATCGGCCAGCCCAGGCCATGGGCGAAGACGCCGAGCGCCAGCCCGAACGAGGCGCTCAGTGGCCGCTCGAGCGGGAGCATCGAATGGCCGGCCAGGCCGGCGAACAGCCCCTGCGCCGCCTCGCCACCGAAACACGACCGGGCGAGTCCGACCGCGGAGCGCAGCGCGGGAAGCCCGAAGCGCGCCAGCGCGAGCGGGTGGCGCGGGGCGTGGACGACCGGGCCGAGGATCTCCGGGGCCAGCCGGTCGATCTCGGCCGCGAGGCGTCCGAAGGTTCGCCGCCACGCACGGCCGTCGGTGCCGAGCCCCGCGGCCGTCGTCTCGACCGAGCGATGCAGGATCCCGGCGCGTCCGCCGTCGAGGGGGTGCGCGACCGGCACGTCCGGGTGGACGAACGTGACGCCGCGGGCCGCAAGGTCGATCGAGCGGAGGAAGGGTGAGGCGAGCGCCGTCGGGTGGATCGCCGAGCAGGGGTCGTGCCGGTATCCGGGGAGTGTCAGCTCAGCGGATCGGAGCCCGCCTCCGGGCGTCGCCGCGGCCTCGTACACCACGACCGACCGGCCCGCCCGGGCGAGCGTGATCGCGGCCGCCAGTCCGTTCGGGCCGGACCCGACGACGACCGCGTCCGGAGCGTTAGCGCGATGCACGGGGAGAGCGTATCCCGTCGAACGCCCGCGACCCGACGGTGTCCCTCAGCCGGTGAGCCGGGCCCGGTCGAGAACCCGCTCAGTGCTCGGTGGCGCCCGTGAACGTGAACGCGTCGATCCGCAGCGCCGGCACGACGCAGCCGCCGAGGAAGCCCTTGAGCGTCTTGCGCTCTCGCCCGACAGCACTCACCCCGGCGATCGCGTCGAGGTAGCTCGAGGTGAAGCGCATGTTCCGGACGGGAGCGACGATCTTGCCGCCCTCCACGAGGAACGTCCCGTCGCGGGTCATGCCCGTCACGATGCCCAGCTTGGGATGGACTGGGTTCGTGTAGTGGAACCTGGTGACGAGGAGCCCGCGATCCAGCCCGCCAATGAGCTCGTCCCGGGAAGCGCCTC
>DASVIK010000246.1:0-1697 GCA_036382135.1 Candidatus Limnocylindrales bacterium
GGTCTCGAAGGGGCTGCCGGCGGACAGTTGCGCCATCGCCGCTCCGACGCCGATCCGGTCCGCTCGGGCTGCCCATCGCGGCGATCGCGATCCAGTCAGCAGGTCCGGCACCAGCGTAACGCGATCGGTCGCTCCGACTCCCTGTCTGATGACGCGGGACATCGCGGCCCGCACCGCCTCGGCGATGAACCGGACATCGATGTCGACTGACTCCGCCGCGGTCCTCGCCGGCGGGTGCGCCTGCCGACGCGAGATGCGGCAGCCCATGTCGGTCCTTCCTCGCAAGTGAATGCGGATCAGACGGCGATCGATCACGCCACATCGATCGGCCGATGCGCTGACCGTTCGGTCCTCCTACTGGGCATGAGTCCTTGACGGCGCGGGCATGACGCGGCCCGTCGCAGTCGCGGCGACTGCACACCGCACAGATCCAGCGGGCCGGGCGCCGCGGAACCCGGCGTGTCCAGCGTCATGTCCGCAGGAGCACGTAGTCATCACAGGTGTAGGGCAGTCGTGGAAGTCCGCGGGAGGTCCTGCGAGATCGCCCGGCGTCGCCGATCCCCCCTGAGGTGGCGCCGGGCCCCCCGGACGCTGGATGCGACGCATCGGCGACCGGGTTTAGTCTGCGGTGGGGGCTAGCGGTGGGCCCTCGTTCCGGCGGACAGAGGGGGGCGCGTGAACGATGCCCGCCCCGACACCGGCGGCGGAGTGGACCCTGGAGTGGACCCTGTGGTCGACCTGATTCCCGTCGTCCGACGGGTCCTGTCGGCGTGGGTCCGAGACACCGACCTGGTTGACGATCTCGTTCAGGAGACGCTGGCGCGGGTGATGGCCGCTCGAGACCGTATCGAACGCGACACTCTCGCGCCGTACGCCATCGTCACTGCTCGCAATCTGGTCTATTCCCACAGCAAGACCGACGAGCGGGCCCGCCGCAACGCGCATCTGCTGGCCGAGGAACCCTCCGATCAGCCAATGGACGCCGAGATACTCCGGAAGGACGAGGTAGCCATCGTCGTGGCCGCCCTGTCCAGGTTGGCCCCCAAGGAACGGGAGGTCCTGCTCGCCCATGAGGTCGAGGGAACGGGCACCGCCGCGTTGGCGGCCCGTCGAGGCTCCACGCCTGGCGCCATCGCCGCCCAGTTGAACCGGACCCGGGCGAAGCTGCGGGTGGAGTACCTCCTCGCGCAGGCCGGGATCACACCGCCCTCGGATCGGTGCCGACCGGTGCTGTACGCGTTGTCCATGGGCGACCGCCGGCGGCAGCGGGATCTGGACACCGCCGGCCACCTGCTGGGATGCGATCCCTGCCTGGGCCTCAGCGCCGAACTGTTCGATCGGCGCCCACAGGCGGACAACGCCGACGAATCCCGGGTGTTGGTGAGCGTGGACGCTGATGTGGTCACGGCACGTCAGAAGGGCCGCGAAATCGCGGCGCGGGCGGGTTTCGCCGCCACCGAACTCACCGTCATCGCGACCGCCATCTCCGAGATCGCCCGGAACATCGTCAAGTTCGCGGAGCGCGGCGAGGTTGTCATTCGGGTGGTCACGGAGGACGGGCGGCGGGGGGTGACCGTCGTCGCGCGGGACTCCGGTCCCGGTATCGCCGACATCGCGGAGGCGCTGCGGGATGGCTTCAGTACGTACCACGGGCTGGGACTGGGCCTGCCCGGCGCAAGAAGGCTCATGGACGAGTT
>DASVIK010000247.1:0-4335 GCA_036382135.1 Candidatus Limnocylindrales bacterium
ACATCGTCCTGCGCACCGATCCACCGAGATCGAACCGGGAGGGATGACCTCGACGCGGTGGCGTCGCGAGCTCACGCGCCGACCCGGCATCGACCGACCGGGCCGACCGACCAGGCCCACCGACCGGGCGCCGGCGGGGGATATGCACCCACGGGCATAGCGCCAGTGGATCGCCCCCGGCAGCCGTGCTCAGCCCGTACGGGCACGGCGCCAGAGGGTCGTCCCCGGCAGCCGTGCTCAGCCACTGGCGCTCGGCGACGCGTGCGCCGCCACGGGAGACCGGGCGGCCCTCGTACACTGACGGCGCCGTAGCACAAGCCGCCGTGACCGAGGATCCCGACCGATGGCCGACGCCAGCCACCCCTACGATCGCCCCACCGATCCCGCCAAGCGCCATTCCTCCGGCCTGACCGACGGACCGGACCGCGCCGGCGCCCGCTCGATGCTCAAGGCGGTCGGGTTCACCGACGAGGATCTCGCCAAGCCGCTCGTCGGCGTCGGGACGACGTGGATCGAGACGATGCCCTGCAACATCAACCAGCGCCGGCTGGCCGAACACGTCAAGGAGGGCATCCGGGCGGCCGGCGGCACGCCGATGGAGTTCAACACGATCTCGGTGAGCGACGGCGTCTCGATGGGGACCGAGGGGATGAAGGCGAGCCTCATCAGCCGCGAGGTCATCGCCGACTCGATCGAGCTCGTCGTGCGTGGCCACCTTCTCGACGCCGTGGTGTGCCTGACCGGCTGCGACAAGACGATGCCGGGCGCGGCCATGGCACTCGGCCGCCTGGACGTCCCCGGGCTCATCCTCTACAACGGCACGATCTACCCCGGGGTTTACAAGGGCCAGCGCAACGCGACAGTCGTCACGGTCTACGAGGCGATCGGGAAGTACCGGGCCGGCAAGATCACGCTCGACGAGCTGTACGAGGTCGAGAACGCCGCCTGCCCGGGCGCGGGAGCCTGCGGCGGGCAGTTCACCGCCAACACGATGTCGACGGTCCTCGAGTTCATCGGCCTCTCCCCGGCGGGCCTCAACGGGATCCCTGCCGAGGACCCGGCCAAGGACGCGGCCGCATACCGAAGCGGCGAGATCGTCATGGACCTGCTCCGTGCCGACATCCGGCCGAAGCACATCGTCACGCGCCGCGCGCTCGAGAACGGCATCGCGTCCGTCGCCGCGACCGGCGGCTCGACGAATGGCGTGCTGCACCTGCTCGCGATCGCCCACGAGTTCGGGATCCCCCTCGACATCGACGAGTTCGGCGCGGTCGCCGACCGGACGCCGATCGTGGGCGACATGACGCCGGGTGGCCGCTACACCGCGACCGACATGTACGAGGCCGGTGGGGTCGGTCTCGTCATGCGCGAGCTGCTCAAGCGCAACCTCCTCCACGGCGACGAACGCACGGTGGACGGCCGGACGATCGCGGAGATCGGGGCTGCGGCCGTCGCGACGCCGGGCCAGAAGGTCGTCGTGCCGATCGAGGCGCCCCTGAAGCCGACCGGTGGCCTGGCGATCCTGCGGGGCACGCTCGCTCCCGACGGTTGCGTGGTGAAGCTCGCCGGCCACGAGCGACGACATCATCGCGGCCCGGCCCGCGTGTTCGACTCGGAGAACGCCTGTTACGAGGCGGTCCGCGACCGCCGGATCGTCGCGGGGGACGTCGTCGTCATCCGCTACGAGGGACCGGTGGGTGGACCGGGGATGCAGGAGATGCTCAGTGTGACGAGTGCCCTCGTCGGCGAGGGGCTCGGCGACAGCGTCGCCCTGCTCACCGACGGCCGGTTCAGCGGCGGCACCCACGGCCTGATGATCGGCCACGTCGCTCCCGAGGCCGCGCTCGGTGGCCCGATCGCCCTCGTCCGTGAGGGCGACACGATCGTCATCGACGTGGACCGCAAGGCACTCGACCTCGACGTGCCGGCGGACGAGCTCGCCCGTCGTCGCGGGGAGTGGCGGTCCCCCGCACCGCACTACGCGGGCGGCGTGATGGCCAAGTACGCCGCGCTCGTGGGCTCGGCGTCGGAGGGTGCCGTCACGACGGGCCCGCGGATGACCGCCGGCCTCGGCTGACGTGGCGCGGGTCTCGATCGGCTTCAAGGCCTGGCCGCAGGGCGCGGACTGGGCCACGCTCGATGCGACCTGGGCCGCCGGAGGCGAGCTCGCGGTCTTCGATTCGGCGTGGGGGAACGACCACCTGACCGACCCGAATCTCGCCCGTGGCGGATCGAGCGTCGAGGCGCTCACGATGGTCGCCGCACTCGCCCATCACGTGCCGGGCCGGTGGGTCGGGCACACCGTCCTCTCGAACACGTTCCGCCACCCCGCGGTCCTCGCCAAGGCGGCGACGCTGCTCGACCAGGCGACGGGCGGACGATTCATCCTCGGCCTGGGAGCCGGCTGGCACGAGGACGAGCACGCCGCCTACGGGATCCCGCTGCCGGCGATCGGGGAGCGGATCTCGCGTCTCGAGTCGGCGGTCCGGGTCATCCGTGCGCTCCACTCCCCGGCGGCCGCCACCGACGCGGGCGTCACGCTCGAGGATCGGTTCTACCCGCTGCGCGGAGCGGTGAACCTGCCCGCTCCCGTGACGCCAGGCGGTCCACCGATCTGGCTCGGGGGCCAGAAGCCGCGGGGCCTGAAGATGGCCGCCGCGCTCGCCGACGGGTGGCCGCTGCCGGCATTGCCTCAGCCGGAGCCCTCGTACCTGGCCGAGCATCGGTCGGCGATCCTTCGCGAGATGGAGGCGATCGGCCGGGACCCGACCGGCTTCGAGTTCGCCGCCCAGATCGCGACCGGACTGGACGCGGGAAGTCGTGCCCAGGCCCGCGACCTCGCCGTGGCGTTCGCCCGGGCCGGGGCGACCCACCTGATCCTCGGGCTGCCCGCCCACCTCGGGCCGGACGGCATCCGGGCCGTCGCGCGCGAGGTCGCCGAGCCGGTCCGCGCGGCGCTCGGATGACCGTCGCGGCGGCGGGGCCCGAGTCGGGGCATGATGTCGAAGTGCACGAGCCCACGGCGACGGACGATTCGGCCTCCGAGACGTCGCGCAGAGTCCGCGACCTGCCGCCGGTCACCGAGCGCGAGCTCGCTGCCCAGCGGCGAGGCTTGGCGTCCGCCTACATCGCCGGCGGCGAGGACCCCGATCCCGAGCGGACGCGCCGCGATGAGGCCCGCTTCGTCCGCCTGCTGATCCTCATGATCGCCCTCATCGTCGGCCTGAGTCTGATCGTGACGTTCGTCGGCCTCATCGTCGCCGGCCCTGCGTCGTGACCGGGACGAGCACCGCCCGACCGTCCGACGCGGTCGCACCCGAGACCTGGGAGCGGGCCAACGAGCGCCTCGTGACCGATCTCCGCGACCTCATCCGGATCCCGACCGTCAATCCGCCCGGGGACGAGATCCTCGCGGCCCGCCACGTGGCGACGATCCTGGCGGACGCCGGGATCCCGTCCACGGTCGTGGAGCCGTTCCCAGGTCGTGGCTCGATCGCCGCCCGGTTGCACGGCGACGGCACGGGCGGCGGCCCGTTGCTCCTGCTCAGTCACCTCGATGTCGTGCCCGCGCCGGCCGAGCTCTGGACGCACGATCCGTTCGCGGCCGACGTCGCCGACGGCTATGTCTACGGGCGTGGCGCGGTCGACATGAAGGACCTGGTCGCGATGGAGCTCGGCGTCCTGCGCCTGCTCGCCGATGAGGCGCGGGCGGCCGGGCGCGATCCCGCGACGGACCCCATCCCCGGCCTGCGCCGTGACCTCCTGTTCACCTCGACCGCCGACGAGGAGGCCGGCGGTCGCGCGGGTGCCGGCTGGGTGGCCGACAACCACCCGGAGTGGTTCCTGGCCGACGGCGCGATCAACGAGTGCGGCGGCGTCTCGACCGAGCTCGGCGGCGTGCGCTTCTACCCGATCGGCGTCGCCGAGAAGGGCTTCATTGACTACCGCTTCACGGTCCGCGGTACGTGGGGTCACGGCTCGATGCCGCGCGAGGACAACGCCGCCGTCCGGGCCGCCCGCATCGTCGACCGGATCGCGGATCCCGGCCCCTTGCGGCTCACCCCGGCCATGGAGCGATTCTTCGACGCGGTGCGCGAGGCCGCGCCGTCGATGGGCCGCGCGATCGACGCCCTGATCAGCCCCGAACCGGCTCGCGCCGCGGCCGCCGCCGACGCGCTGTGCGACCCGATGTATGCCCGGGCCGCGAACGCGCTCCTGCGCGACACCGTCAGCCCGAACGTCATCCGGGCAGGCATCAAGCACAACGTCATCCCGGGGGAGGCGGTCATCGAGATCGACGTCCGGACGCTGCCCGGCACGGACGAGACCGCGATG
>DASVIK010000248.1:0-5765 GCA_036382135.1 Candidatus Limnocylindrales bacterium
GCCCCCGGGCGAAGGCACCGCGGTGACGCGGCGCACTGCGCGCGACGGTAGGTGTGGCGAGTCCATTGATCGCGGCTCCGAGCTCGCCGAAGCCCGTGCGCCGGTGCTCGAACGCGAGGCCCAGTCGCTCGGCGGCCACGCGGGCCGCGGCGAGCAGCGCCGCGTCGTCGCCCTGGGCGAGGTAGACGAGGCGGCGGTAGTTGCCGAAATAGGTCGGCAGGAGCTCCGGATGCCGATCGAGACCCAGGCCCCGGATGACGAGACGGTCGAAGTTCCGGGTGAGGAAGTCGGTGAGGAAGAACGTCGCGGGATCCTCGTCGGTGAGGCGGGCGAAGTCGATCCGGCCGGCGAAGAACTCGTAGCAGTGGGCGCCCGCGAGGCGCTCGACGCCCTCGGCCTCGAGGATCCGGTCGAGCAGGCCGCCGGTGCCGCAGTCGGCGTACGCCACGAAGATCCGGTCGTAGAACGGTCTGGCCGCGCGGATCTTGCGGGCGACCGCCGCCGGGATGCGCTCGGGGCGGTTGTGGAGGTCGGCCGGCAGGCAGGTGAGCTCAATCGCCTCGAACCCGGGCCGGCGGGTCAGCTCGACGAGCTCGCGGGCGAGCGCGCCGCAGGCGATGACGAGCGTCCCGGCCTTCGACGCGGGCGCTCCGGATGTCGCTGCCCGGTCACGCCGCACTGGCACGTCGCTTCTCGATGAGGGTGCGCGCCATCTCGGCGGCGATGCCGGCGTCGCGGCAATACGCGTCCGCGCCCACGGCCGCCCCGAACTCCTCGTTGAGCGGCGCGCCGCCGACGAGGACGATGACCTGGTCGCGGATGCCCTTGGTCTTGAGGGCCTCGATGACGACCTTCATGTACGGCATCGTCGTCGTAAGGAGGGCGGACATGCCCAGGATGTCGGGCTTGTGGAGCTCGATCGCCGCGAGGAACTTGTCCGCGTCGGTGTTGATCCCGAGGTCGAAGACCTCGAATCCGGCGCCCTCGAGCATCATCCCGACGAGGTTCTTGCCGATGTCGTGGATGTCGCCCTTGACGGTCCCGATGACGACCTTGCCGACCGGCTCGGCGCCGGTCTCGGTGAGGAGCGGCCGCAGGATGGCCATGCCGGCCTTCATCGCGTTGGCGGCGAGGAGGACTTCGGGGACGAAGAGGATGCCGTCGCGGAAGTCGATGCCGACGATCTTCATGCCCGCCACGAGGGCGTCGTCGAGGACGCGCGTCGGGGTCCAGCCGCGGCCGAGGAGGATGTTCGTTCCGGCGATGATCTCCTGGCCCAGGCCGTCGTAGAGGTCGTTCTGCATCTGCTCGGCGAGCTCCTCGTCGGACAGGCTCGCGAGGTCGACGTCCTGGTAATCGTCCGGCGCCATCTGGTTCGCTGAACCTCCGGGGTTCGTCTCGATCGTTCGTGCGTCGGCGGCCGTTCCGTGCCGCCAGATAGGCGTTCCACGATGTGGAACCGTGCCGTATCATGGAACGCAGGCACCCCTCGCAGCGTATCCCACGAGGAAGCTTGTGTCCAGAGTACAGGCGGTCGAGCGAGCGTTCGCGGTGCTTGCCGCCCTCGCCGACGGTCCGATCGGCGTCACCGAGGTCGCGGATCGGGTCCATCTGCCCAAGAGCACGGTCGCCCGGCTCCTCCGGTCCCTGCAGCACGAGGGTGCCGTCGAGCAGGCGCCGGGCGAGACGCGCTACCGGGTCGGCGAGCGGATCGCGCTGCTCGCCGCTCGGGTGACGCCCGGGGCGAGCCTCGTCAGCCTCGCTCGTCCGACCCTCGTGGAGCTCGCCGCGGACGTGAGAGAGGCCGCCGGCTTGGGCGTTCCCGACGGGTTCCGCGTCCATTACATCGACCAGGCGGACACCTCGAATGCCGTGCAGGCGCGCGATTGGACCGGAACGCGGGTCCCGATGCATGCCGTCCCGTCCGGGCAGGCGCTCCTCGCCTACCTCCCGCCCGCCGAGCTGGACCGGTTCCTCGAGCAGACGCTCGAGCGGTTCACGCCCAACACGATCACCGAGCCGGCGTTGCTGCGCGACCGGCTCGACCGGATCAGGTCCGATGGCGTCGCCTGGGTCCATGAGGAATTCGACGTCGGGATCAACTCCGCCGCCGCTGTCGTCCTGGGCGAGGGCGGTCGGCCGGTCGCCGCGATCCACGTCCACGGCCCGTCGTACCGGTTCCCGGCGGCCGGGGATGAGGCCCGGATCGGCCGGGTCCTCCGTGCCGCCGCCGACCGCATCTCAACGTCGCTCAGCCCCGGCGCCTGAAGCGGCCGCCGGGGACGCCCGAGCGGCGCCCGACGGCCAGTCTCGTCGCACCCACCACCCTGGTGGTGCTATCTGGCCGGGCCGCACCGTTTCGTTGCAGACACCACCTGGCGTGGTCTTCGGCGGCGGCCGATGCCCTGGAGGGCATCGGCGCGAGCTGTCGGCGCGGATCCCACGCACGAGTGGCGCGTCGGCGGGCCACGGAAACGTGGAAACCGCGCTCCTTGCACCACCGGGAGTGGTATCTGGCACGAGACGCTGCTCGGAGGTCGGCCACCGCCGGCCGACGGCGCGTGTCGTGCCGCGGTTCGTGCCGGTTATCACGCGGCGTGCTGTTATCCGGGCCGGCGGCGCGCTTTCGTGGCAGATAGCACGGTTGGTGATGCAAAGAACCCGTTGATGCCCCCGGCGGGCATCGGGCCGGACGGCGCGGATCCGGTCGTGAGCTCCAGCTCCACTCCTTGAGCGCGCGGACGCCGGTACGGCCGGCCGTACGATCACGAGGGGTGATATCCGGCACGAAAACGGGGCTCGGCCGGTGCGAGACGGGGCTCGGCGAGACCGCGACGACCGGATCAGGTCAGCGCCAGCGCCCCATAGATCCCGGCGTACGCCACGATCGCGAGTCCCGCGACCAACGGCAGCGCGAGGAACCCGAGCACGCGGTCGCGTTTCGAACGCGCCACGACCACGAGGAACTGCACGCCCACGGCGACCTCCACCCAACCCACGAGCGGTATGCGCGGGCCATGGAGCAGGGTGAACGCTCCCTCGGCGATGAAGACGCCCCCGATGAGCGCGAGGCCGAGGACGTGCCGGACGTCGATCTCGTGGCGCCACCAGCGCCCGGCGAGGCCGTACACGGGACCGCCGGCCAGCGCGGCGATGAGCCAGATCGCGATGGCCGCGGACGAGACCGGCATACCGACGAGGTAGTGGGCGGCCATGTAGAACCAGACGACCGAGCCGACGAGGCTCGCCGTCGCGCCGGAGACCGCCAGGCCGGTCGACGGCATGAGCGCGCCGACCCCGAAGGCGACGAGGAGCCAGACCGCGCCCGAGTTGCCGAGGGTGTTCCAGCCCTCACCGAGCGTCCCGAACGCGATGAGCGTCAGCAGGCCGTTGGCGACCCCGACCGCGCCCACGACCCCGACCACGAGCCACGGTGCCGAGCTTCGCAGGCGAAGGGTCCCGTCGGCGGTCATCGGCCCCGCGCCGTCAGTCGAACTGGACGCAGCGGCGGGCGATCGTCCCGTGCTCGAAGCCCTCGACCGGGAACACGACGCCGTCCTTCTGTGCCGCGCCGGCCGCGACGAGGATGGGCCGGTAGTGCTCGGCGCTGGGATGGCTGTGCAGCGGGTCCGGCGCGGCCTCGAGCCAGCCCGTCAGGGCCTTGTCGTCGCGCTTGCGGAGGGCCGTCGCGACCCACGCGTCGAACGCCGCGGCGTACGGCACCGGCGGCAGCTCCTCGGGCGAGAAGTTGGCGTGGCGCAGGTCGTGGACGAGGTTGCCGGTCGCGAGGATGAACACGCCCTCGTCGCGCAGGGGCGAGAGCTCGGCGCCCAGGTCGAACAGCTCCTCCTCGTCCATCCCGATCGGCATCGAGACCTGGAGGACGGGGATGTCGTGCTCCGGGAAGAGGTGGATGAGCGGGACGAAGGCGCCGTGGTCGATCGGGCGGTCGGAGCGCTCGACCGGGCTGTGGGGCGCGACGAGGGCCTCGACCCGGTCGGCCAGCTCGGGTGCGCCCGGCGCCGGGTAGCGCAGTCGGTACATGAACTCCGGGAAGCCGTAGTAGTCGTACAGCAGCCGGTCGTGATCAGCGGTGCGGCCGATCGTGACCGGGGTCGCCTCCCAGTGGGCCGAGACGGTCAGGATCGCCTTGGGCCGCGGGAGCGTGCTCGCCCAGCGGCGCCACGGCGCGTTCCGTTCCTCCATGACGACATTGAGCGGGTTTCCGTGGCCGACGAAGCCGACAGGCAGCCGATGCGAAGAACCGGTCATGCCGGGGAGTCTACGGCGCCGCCGTCCCCGAGGCCCAGCGGCTCGACCGCGCCGAGGGCAGGTGCCCGGCCTAACCCTGGCCGGCGGCCCTGACCCGGCGGACCTCGGCCGAGATCGCGGGCACGATCGCGTGCAGGTCGCCGATCACCGCGTACGAGGCACGGCTGAGGATCGGGGCCTCCGGGTCGCTGTTGATCACGAGGATCTGCTTCGCGGCCTTGCAGCCGACGATGTGCTGGATGGCGCCGCTGATCCCGCAGGCGATGTACAGGTCCGGGGCGATCCGTTGGCCGGTCTGGCCGATCTGCTGCGCGTGCGGCCGCCAGCCGGCACTGGTCGCCACCCGCGACACGCCGACCGCCGCGCCGATGAGCCCGGCCAGCTCGTCGAGCATCGCGAACGCCTCGCCGCTGCCCAGGCCGCGCCCGCCGCCGACGACGATCTTCGCGTCGGCCAGCGAGATGCTGCCGGCCTCCGCTGGGACGCGGCCCGTGACGTGCACGCGCAGGTCGGCGTCCGTCAGCGCCGGGGCGACCGCCTCGATCGCGGGCGCGGCGGCGCCACCCACCGCTTCCGGCTCGAACGCATGCCCGGCCACGCTGAGCAGCTTGATCGGCGCGTCGAGGACCGCGTCCTCGAGCAGGCTGCCCGCCCAGCGCTGCCGGGTGAGTCGGAGCGGACCGGCAGCCCCGGCGCCAGCGGCGATGTCGACGACGTTCGCCGCCATCGGGAAGCCGGTCCGGGCGGCGAGATGGGCGAGGACCTCGGTCGCGCGGTCGCTGCCGGGGGCGAGCACGACCGTCGGCGCGGTCGACGCGACGACCGCCTCCACGGCCGCGGCCCACGCGGCCGGCGCGAACGCCTCGAGCCGCGGGTCCTCCGCGACGTGGGCGACCGCGACGCCCTGGCCGGCCAGCTCTGCCGCCGCGGCCCGGGCACCCACCCCGATGAGCACCGCATGGACGGGCCCGTCGCCGCCCCCGGCCAGTCGGCGGGCGAGGACGAGCGCCTCCAGGCTGAGCCGATCGGGACGGCCGGCGGCGTGCTCGACGATCGCGAGGATCATCACAGCGCCCCGAGCCGACGGAGGAGCTCGACGACCTTCGGCGCGGCCTCGGGCCCACGTCCCAGGATCTCGGCCGAGCGCTCCTGCTCGACCGGCAGCCGCAGCATCTCCATCGTCAGGCTCCCGGCCGCCGCGGCCCGCGCGGGCACGATCCGCTCGATCTCCTGGCGCTTGGCCCGCAGCCGGCCGGGGACGGACGGGTAGCGCGGCAGGTTGAGCCCCTCGCGCACCGACACGACCGCGGGCAGGGCGACCTCGTAGACCTCCCAGCCGCCGCCGGTCGCCTCACGCCGGGCGGTGAGTCGGCCGTTCTCGATGGCGATGTGCTTCACGCCGCTGACGATCGGCCGGTCGAGGGCCACCGCGACCCGGATGCCCACCTGGTAGTCGCCGGTGTCGGCCGCCTCGGTGCCGAAGACGATGAGGT
>DASVIK010000249.1:0-9701 GCA_036382135.1 Candidatus Limnocylindrales bacterium
TTCGCTCGTGAGTCCTGCTCGGGTCCACCCCGGCGCTTCGCTCGGGAGTCCTGCTCGAGTCCACCCCGGCGCTTCGCTCGGGAGTCCTGCTCGGGTCCACCCCGGCGCTTCGCTCGGGAGTCCTGCTCGACCGTCATGCGACGGCCTCCTGGCCCATGACCGCGGTCTCGACGGGTCCGGCCATCCGTCCGCCCGACGGATCGAGCAGGCCGCTCTGCCGCAGGACGGCCGCGAGACTCGCTCGCGCGGTGTCGTCGAGGGAGAGGAGGGGCGCCCGGCCGATGTCGCCGATGAGGCCCATGAGCGCGAGGGCCGCCTTCACGGGCACGGGGTTCGGTCCTCCGGCGAAGTTCGCCCGGAAGAGGGGCAGCCAACGTTCGTGGATGCGCCGGGCCCCGTCGAGGTCGCCGGCGCGGGCCGCCGTGCACAGCGCGACCATGTCGCCGGGGATCTCGTTCGAGGCCACCGAGACGACGCCGTCGCCGCCCATCGCCATGACCGCCAGGGTCCAGGCGTCGTCGCCGGCCAGGCAGGCGAAGTCGCGGGGCCGCTCGCGGCAGATCCAGGCGATCTGGTCGAGGTTCCCCGAGGCCTCCTTCACGCCGACGATGCGCGGGTGCTCCGCCAGGCGCAGCAGGGTGGCCGGTTCCACGTTGGTCCCCGTGCGAGATGGGACGTTGTACACGACGATCGGCAGGCCGCCGTCGTCGGCCACCGTCCGGTAGTGGGCCTCGAGCATCCGCTGGTCGGGGCGGTTGTAGTAGGGCGCGACGACGAGCGCGGCGTCGGCACCCAGCTCGGCCGCCCGACGGGTCGCGGCGACGGTCGCCGCGGTGTCGTTCGTGCCGGTGCCGGCGAGGATCGTGACCCTCGAGCGCGACGGCCGCTCGGTGACGGTCTCCACCGTCAGGGCGATGACGCGGTCGCGCTCGGCCTGGGTCAGGGTCGGCGATTCGCCGGTCGTCCCGCACGGGACGAGGCCGTCGATGCCGGTCAGCACCTGCCAGCGGACGAGCTGGCGGAGGGCCGCCTCGTCCAGGGAGCCATCGTGGGCGAACGGAGTGACCAGGGCGGTGAAGACGCCCCGGAGAGCGGGGCGGGTGGAGCTCGTGCTCCGGTCGATGCGGGTCATGGCGGTTCTCCTTCGAGGTCGGTGGGTTCGTGGTGGATCGGTGAGTGATGGGTCAGCCGGGCAGGGCGACCAGCACCGGGCGGCGGGTGATCGGCCGGGCCCGATCGAGGACGTCGTCGACGACCTCGTCGAACCCGTGGAGCCCAGGGGTTCGGGGCGCCGCGGTCAGCCAGTCCGCGGCGGCCAGGGCCCCGAGCGCGTACGCCGAGCGGTCGCGCGCGACGATCCGCAGCTCCACGGACTCGCCCGCGGCGTCGAAGCCGACGAGGTGCGAGCCGGGATTGCCACCCGCGCGGACGACCGCGACATCGAGCTCGTCCGGTTCGGGGGGCCCGTCGCGTCGCGGATCGGCGAGGCGCGACTTCCTGGGGTGCGCCGCGAGGATGCGGCGCGAGAGCTCCTTCGCCGTGCCCGATGGCCGGTCGGCCTTGGTCCGCCGGTGCCACTCGACGATGTAGGGGTCGAATGCCTCGACCGGGCCGAACAGCTCGACCGCGCGGTCCACGAGGCGCCCGAAGAGCGCAACCCCGAGACTGAGATTGGACGCGGCGACGGCGACCGCCCCGTGCTCCCGGAGCGCGCGCTCGACGGCCGGCCGGGCATCGTCCCAGGCGGTGGTCCCGATGACGAAGCGCCGATGGCCGGCGGCGAGCGCGGCGGCCACGTTGTCCCGGACCGCCGCGCCGCGCGACGCGTCGAAGACGACCGCCTCGCCGGTGACGGCCGTCCCGAGGGCGCCTGGGTCGTGCCTTCCTCCGGCCGGGCGACCGAGCACCCGCGGCGCCGGCCCGCCCCGATCTGCCAGTGCCGCGGCGATCGCTCGGCCGAAGCCTCCGTCGCCCAGGACGATCGCGTTCATGTGGTCCTCCAGTTCGGAGGGCCCTGGTCTTCGGAGGCGCTCGCCCGGCGGGCGAATCAAAAAAGCCGCGGTCACCACTCGGTGTCCGCGGCCCCTGGAGCCTCCGTTCCCTGGAGGCCCTCGTCGGTCGTCGTCTGTGCGCGCCGTCAGAGCCCCAGGGCCCGTGCCTCCCGGCAGGGCCGCAAGAGCTTCTTCTTGCTCTCGACGGTCAAGATCCAGCGCATGGTCGAAGGCTAACCGATGCAAGGTATGCAGCGCAAGCCCCTCTCACTGCATAAAGCGCCCCTGGGTCTGGCGCCGCGTCGCGTCGATCGCTGGCCTCCACTCGGGCATCGGAAATGGTGCCAGAAGTCCACCATTTATTGCTTCAACCCGGTATCATCGACCGCGTGATCGGTCGCATGACGCTCGAGACCGCCGAAGCCCTGCGCGAGGTGCTCGACGAGGGCGAAGCGGTCGTGGCCGCCGTCCCATCAGTCGGCAGCGCGCTCATCCTGACGGACCAGCGCCTGGTCATCATCCGCGACGGTCGCTCGTTCCGACCGCGCACCGGCGTCCGCGACTGGCCCCTCGGGCCGTCGCTGCGGATCCAGGTCGGGCCCCTGCGCAACGGGTCCGGCAGCCTGCTCATCGACCGGGAGCGCGGGGCCACGAGCTTCTTCGTGGCCGAGCGCGACTGGCTCGACGCCCTCTGGATCGTCGACGAGGCCGAGCGCCGGAGCCGCGTCACCGAGAGCTGAGCGGGCTCCTTCGGCCCGGTCGATGGCATCGACACCGGGCCCGCTTGCTGGATCGCTACGGGCCGTGTAGATTGTCAATGTGACGATGAATATCAGCGGCAGGCAGACCAACGGGGCGCCAAACGGCACTCAGAACGGCGCCCCCATCGCGCCGGCACCGACGCCCGCGACCCGCATCGAGAACGACCGCCAGCGATCCGTCGCCGACGAAGTCCTCCACGAGCTCACGTCGTGGCAGTCGCGCCTCCGGATGGCCGCGTTCCAGACGTGGGCCCGGGACACGCTCAGCCTCGTCCACCTGAGCGTCCTCGCCGCCCTCGAGGCCAATGGCCCGCTGTCGATGACCAAGCTGGCCGAGACGATGGACGTCTCGGTCGCGAGCGTCACGGGGATCGTGACGCGGATGGAGAAGCGGGGCGTGGTACGCCGCAGGCACGCCGAGGACGACCGTCGCGTCGTGCTCGTCGAGATCACGAAGGCCGGCGCCATGGTCTCGGGGGTCATGGAGAAGCATCGCAACGTCCGCCTGCGGAAGCTCCTTGGCGGCCTGACCGACGAGGAGCTGGCCAGCTTCCTCCTCGGGCTGCGGGCCCTGGGGGCGGCGCGGATGCGCCTGCACGAACAGGAGTCCGAAGGCGACGTTGCGCCCGCCCATCGAGCTGAGGAAGACGAGCGATGATCAGGCTCCTGCGGACCTACCTGCGGCCGTACCGGGCACAGGTGGCCCTCGTGCTGGGGCTGCTGCTCGTCCAGGCCATCGCCAACCTGTACCTGCCGGACCTCAACGCCGACATCATCAACAACGGCATCGCCAAGGGCGACAACGACTACATCGTCCGCACCGGCGGCTTCATGCTCGGGGTGACCCTCGTCATGGGCGTCGCGTCGATCCTCGCGATCTACTGGGGCGCGAGGTCGGCGATGGGCTTCGGGCGCGACGTGAGGAGCGCGATCTTCCGCCAGGTCGAGAGCTTCTCCCAGGTCGAGGTGAACCACTTCGGAACGGCGTCGCTCATCACCCGCAATACCAACGACGTCCAGCAGGTCCAGACCGTCGTCTTCCTCGCTCTCACCGCCATCATCTCGGCGCCGATCCTGGCCATCGGCGGGATCATCATGGCGGTCCGCCAGGACGTGCCCCTGTCCGGCCTGCTGATCGTGATCCTGCCGATCATGGGTCTCGTGATCGGGCTCGTCATGTCCCGGGCGATCCCGCTCTTCCGGGCGATGCAGACCAAGCTCGACCGGATCAACCAGGTGATGCGCGAGACGCTGGCCGGCGTCCGCGTCATCCGGGCGTTCGTCCGAACGGGCCACGAGGAGGAGCGGTTCGACACGGCGAATCGCGACCTGTTCGACACGGCGATCCGGGTGAACCGGCTGTTCGCCCTGACCATCCCGGTGATGACGCTGATCCTCAACCTCTCGCTCGTCGCGGTCATGTGGTTCGGCGCCGCGCGGGTCGATGCGGGCGCGATGCCGATCGGCAACCTCACGGCCTTCCTCCAGTACCTGATGCAGATCCTCTTCGCGGTCCTGATGGCCGTGATCATGTTCGTGTTCGTGCCCCGGGCGGCCGTCTCGGCCGGCCGGATCCAGGAAGTCCTGGAGATGGAGATCTCGGTCCGCGATCCGGAGCATGCCGTCGCGCTCCCGAAGGTCGCCCAGCCGGGCACGATCGAGTTCCGGGACGTGGAGTTCCGCTACCCGGGCGCGGAGAGTCCGGTCCTGCTCGAGATCTCGTTCGTGGCCCGCCCCGGCGAGATGACCGCCATCGTCGGCAGCACCGGCAGCGGCAAGTCGACCCTGGTCAACCTCATCCCGCGCTTCTACGACGTCACCGGCGGGACGGTCCTGGTCGACGGGGTCGACGTCCGCGAGCTGGACCGCCAGGACCTCTGGAGCCTGCTCGGCGTCATCCCCCAGAAGTCGTTCCTGTTCGCGGGCACGGTCGCGAGCAACCTCCGGTACGGCGACGCGAACGCGACCGACGACGACCTGTGGCGGGCGCTCGAGATCGCCCAGGGCCGCGACTTCGTCAGCGAGATGGAGGGCGGGCTCGAGGCGCCGATCACGCAGGGTGGCTCGAATGTGTCGGGCGGCCAGCGCCAGCGCCTGGCGATCGCCCGGGCCCTCGTCAAGCGGGCGCCGATCTACATCTTCGACGACAGCTTCTCGGCGCTCGACTTCGGCACCGACGCGCGACTGCGCGCCGCGCTCAAGGCCAAACTCGCCGGCGCGACGCTCATCATCGTCGCGCAGCGGGTCGGCACGATCATGAAGGCCGACCGGATCGTGGTCATGGACGCCGGCCGGGTCGTCGGGATCGGCACCCATACCGAGCTCCTCGAGTCGAACGAGACGTACCGCGAGATCGTCTACTCGCAGCTCTCCGAAGCGGAGGCCGTGGCGTGAGCGGGCCCTCGAACAGGAGTGGCGGCAACGGCGCGTCGGCCGGCGGCAACGGCGCCTCCGCGGGCCCGCGACCGGGCGGCGGCGGCGCGCCAGGCGCTCCCGGCGGCGTCGGTCGGCCGGGCGGGCCCGGCGGACCGGGAGGCCCCGGGATGGGCGGTCGACCGCCGATGCGGCGTGGCCCCATGGGCGGCGGTGGGATGTTCGGCGGTATGCCGGCCGAGAAGTCGAAGGAATTCCGGACCTCGTTCCGGCGGCTGCTCCGGCGGCTTGGACCCGAGGCCCCGCTCATCGGCATCGTGTTCGTGCTCGCCATCGTCAGCGTCTTCTTCGCGGTCATCGGCCCGCGCATCCTGGGCGACGCGACCAACAGCATCTTCGCGGGCATCGTCAGCAAGCAGATGCCGCCGGGGGTCAGCCCGGCGCAGGTCGTGGCCGGGCTCCGCGCGAACGGTCAGAACCAGCTCGCCGACATGCTCGCGAGCATGCACCTCACACCGGGCATCGGGGTGGACTTCGGGGCGCTCGGCCAGATCCTCCTGCTCCTCATCGGCGTGTACGTCATCAGCTCGATCTTCAGCTGGCTCCAGGCCTACCTCATGGCCGGCGTGACCCAGCGCAGCGTCTACCGGTTGCGCCGCGACGTCGACGAGAAGCTCGGCCGGCTGCCGCTCAAGTACTTCGACTCGCACCCGCGTGGCGACGTCCTGAGCCGGGTGACGAACGACATCGACAACATCGGCCAGACCCTCCAGCAGAGCCTGACCCAGCTCATCACGGCGCTGCTCACCGTGATCGGCGTGCTCATCATGATGCTGACGATCAGCCCGCTCCTGGCCCTCGTGTCCGTGCTGGCCGTGCCCCTCTCGATCGTGGTGACGGTCCTCATCGCCGGCCGCTCGCAGCGCCAGTTCGCGGCCCAGTGGGCGTCGACGGGCACCCTCAACGGGCACGTCGAGGAGATGCACACGGGTCATGCGATCGTCAAGGTGTTCGGGCGCCAGGAAGAGGCGATCGAGCGATTCGACGAGGAGAACGAGCGGCTGTACGGGGCGAGCTATCGCGCCCAGTTCATCTCCGGGGTCATCCAGCCCTCGATGAACTTCATCGCGAACCTCAACTACGTCGCGATCGCGGTCATCGGCGGCCTCCGGGTGGCTTCCGGCCAGATGAGCCTGGGCGACGTCATCGCCTTCATCCAGTACTCGCGCCAGTTCACGTTCCCGATCATCCAGACCGCCAGCATCGCCAACGTTCTGCAGTCGGCGGTCGCCTCCGCGGAGCGCGTCTTCGAGCTGCTGGACGAGACCGAGGAGATCGCCGACCCGACCGAGCCGCGGGTCCTCGAGAACGCGGTGGGCGCCGTTGCGTTCGAGGCCGTGGCCTTCCGCTACGAGCTCGAGAAGCCGCTCATCGACGACCTGCACCTCGAGGTCACGGCCGGCGAGACCGTCGCGATCGTCGGGCCGACCGGGGCCGGCAAGACGACGCTCGTGAACCTCCTCATGCGGTTCTACGAGATCGGCGAGGGCCGGATCACCGTCGACGGCATCGACACGCGGGACCTGACCCGGGACAACCTCCGGCGGACGTTCGGCATGGTCCTCCAGGACACCTGGCTGTTCCACGGCACGATCCGGGAGAACATCGCCTACGGGCGTGAGGACGCGACCGAGGATGAGATCGTGGCCGCCTCGGAAGCCGCCCACGTGGACCACTTCGTGCGGACGCTCCCCGATGGCTACGACACGATCATCGACGACGACGCGACGAACCTCTCGCAGGGCGAGCGCCAGCTCCTGACGATCGCCCGGGCCTTCCTCGCCGACCCGCCGATCCTCATCCTCGACGAGGCGACGTCGTCGGTCGATACGCGGACCGAGGTCCTCATCCAGCGCGCGATGCGGCGGCTCATGAAGGGGCGCACGACGTTCGTCATCGCCCACCGCCTGTCCACGATCCGGGATGCGGACGAGATCCTCGTGATGAACGAGGGCCGGATCATCGAGCAGGGCACCCACGAGGGCCTCCTCGCGCAGCACGGCTTCTACGCCGAGCTCTACAACAGCCAGTTCGCGGAAGCCCTGGCTGACGCTTCCTGACCCGTCCGCCGCTCGGCGGGAGGCTCGGGCGCGCGCCGCCAGGCGCTCGGGCGCGCGCCGCCAGGCGCTCGGGGGCGAGCCGCGGGGGGCTCGGGCATCTCGGCCTTCCGCGCGACCGGATCACCTACGCATGCGGTGCGTGGTATCCACCGGTGCGCTGTCGTCGAGCACTGTCTCGAGCACAGGCGCCGGCTCGGTCGGCCCCGGGAGCGGCCCCGAATCGTTCCTTGTACGCACGGGGCGCGTAGGTGATGCCGATCGAGCCGACCGGCTCGCACGCCATAGCCGTGGGGTGACTCTATGCACAACGCGACGGGCGCCTCGGACCCGGTCGAGCGCGCTCGGCCGGCTCGCGAGGGCGCGGCGCGGATGGGTAGGGAAAATCGAGGCGCGACCGGGTAGCCTCTCCTCGTGAACTCACGATCGACCCCAGCGCCGCGACGGCAACGGGGCGACCTCGCTATCCGGACGTCCTCACTCCGGCGGAATGGCGGGTCCTCCACTGGATCCGCCACGGACTCCGCCGGCGTGCGATCGGCGTCCGGATGGGCACGTCGGACAACGCGATCAAGTACCACATCGCCAACATCGGATCCAAGCTCGGGGTGAGTGGCCTGGCGGCGCTGCGCCAGTGGCCGGGCTACCCGCTCGACAGTCCTCTCGCACGAAGGAGCCCCACGATGACCGCCTCGACCGCCGACGCGACTGCCCCGACGACCTCGGTCGTCGGCCCCCTCGGCCAGGTCTCGCTGTTCGCCCGTGACGTGGCCCGGACCGAGCGGTTCTACCGCGACACGCTCGGCCTGCCCCACATCTTCACGTTCGGCGAGCTCGCATTCTTCGACTGCGGCGGGGTCCGCCTGTACGTGCACTGCGTGCCCGACGCGGAGTGGCGGGCCAGCTCGATCCTCTACTTCCGGGTCGCCGACATCGACGCCACCGTGAAGACGCTCGGCGCAGCCGGCATCGCATTCGTCGGCCAGCCCCACCGCATCCATCGCGATGAGGCGACCGGCGACGAGGAATGGATGGCGTTCTTCGAGGACCCGGACCGGAACATGCTCGCCCTCATGTCCCGGGTCCACGCACCCGCGGCGGGCGACGGCGAACCCTAGTTCAGCCTCGTCCCCATGGGGATGAGATCCATGCCGTCCGGGGTGTTGAGGTAGCCGGCAGCGCGACCCGGCAGATCCGTGCGGCCGTACTGCCAGACGATCCGATCGGTCGCCGGATCGATGATCACGATGCGGTGACGGAAGTCGTCGTTCACGGCGATCGTCCCATCGGGCAGGGTGATGGCCAGGCTCGGATGGTCGAGCCGCCCGCGGGCCGTCGCCGGGTTGTAGCGCCACAGCACCTTGCCGGTGCGGCTGAACCTGAGGAGCGCGCCGGCGGTGCTGTAGTCGACGACCGTGAAATTGCCCTGGTGATCCGGCTGCGCGTCGGACGGATAGGCGACCGGAACGTGGACATCGAAGACCACGCCGCCCGCCGCGTTCAGGCGGACGACGCGGGAGCCGCCGATCTCGGTGATGAGCATGCCGCCGCCCGGGAGGGGCGTGTCGCCGTTCGGGTTGTCGTAGGTGGCCGGCGGGTTGTGCGTGCAAACGCGGGTCCTGCCCCACTGGCGGACGATCTTCTTGGCCTGGTTGATCTCCAGGACCCGGCAGTTCCGGATGTCGGCGACGGTGACGTTGCCATTCGCGAGCGGATAGGCATCGTCCGGCACATGGAGATAGCCGGCCGCCGATCCGGTCTGGCCGTAGTGGCCGTACTGCCAGACGATCTTGCGGGTCACGATGTCGATCCGGTCGATCACGTGGTGGAACTCGTCGTTGGCGACGATGGTCTTGCCGTCGGGCGCGAGGAACGCATCGTCCGCGCTGAACTGCTGGCCCTTGGGGATGCTCCCGGTGGCCGGGAACCGCCAGAGGATCTTGCCGGCGTCGTTGACGATCAGCAGCCGCCCGTTGCCCCGGTCGGCGATGAGCAGGCCGAGCCCGAATCGACCGGCCTTGCCCTGCTCGACGACGGGCGAAGCCGACGGGCGCGGCGTTCCGCTCGGCCCGACGGGCGAACCGGTCGCGTCGATCGTGGCCGAGGGGGAGACTCCGGCGATCGGCGATCCGGCGGCCGATCCGCTCGGGCGGAGCGAGGCACCGGGTGATCCGGCGGCTTGGCCGCCGGATCCGCTGAGCGCCACGAACCCGAGCAGGACGGCGACCACGACGATCGCGGCGCCGCCGACGACCGGCACGCCGGGCCGCGAGGTCCGCGCGTGGCGGGGATGCGCCTGGCTCGTGACGCGTCTCCGGGGCGACGTCATCGTTCCATCACCCGATGGGCGATCGCCCGAGGCGCGTCGGGCGGGAGCAGGCGATCGACCGATCGAGTCTTCAGCGTCGTGCCTCCATCCGGGATCGAGGACTGGCGGTCCGCTCGTTCCTGCCGGCCGC
>DASVIK010000250.1:0-19853 GCA_036382135.1 Candidatus Limnocylindrales bacterium
CCGGCGACCTCCTCCAGGTCGTGGCCGCTGCGCCGTGAGGCGCAGGCAAGACTCCCGAGCGAAGGCGCCGGGGTGACCCGGCGCACGACACTCCCGAGCGAAGGCGCCGGGGTGACCCGGCGCACGACACTCCCGAGCGAAGGCGTCGCGGTGATCCCGCTCACAACACTCCCGAGCGAAGGCGCGACGGTGACGCCGCGCACCGAGCGACCGACGGCCTGGGAACGCCGCAGCTAGCGTCCCCGCGAATCAGGCCGAGGCCGCTGTCCGGCGCGCCGCGACGAGCTCGGCCAGCCGCAACGCCCGGAGCGGCGAGGCTCCATCCGCGTCGTGGCGGAACACGACGTACGTGTCGCGCCCGCCGTCGAGGAACGGCACGAGCCGGTCCGCCCATGCCCCGAGCTCCGCGTCCGTGTAGCCCTCGCGGCGCAGCCGGATGTAGAGCCACGAGGCGGTGAGCCGCAGCGTCGGCGGCCCCGGGTCGGCATCGAGGTCGGTCGAGCACCACGCCGCGCCGGCGGCCTGGAGCAGGTCGAACACCTCGTCGACCGCCCAGGAGGGATCCCGGCACTCGACGGTCAGGGGCAGGTCGGCCGGCCACGCCGCCAGCAGGGCCGCGAGGCGATCGTCGTCCCGCGGCACCTCCGCCGGCACGCGGAACAGGACACAGCCGAGCCTGCTCCCGAAATGGCGATACGGGGCGCTGAGCCAGGGCACGGTCCCGATCGGGTCGGCGAGCAGCGCCCGCATGCTGCCGCCCCGCTGGGCCTTCACCGCGAACCGGAACGCCTCCGGCGTCGCGGCGCACCAGGCGGCGATGCCGGCCTCCGTCGGATGCCGGTAGAACGTGTTGTTGAGCTCGCAGCAGGACAGGCGCATGGCGTACGAGGCGAGCAGGTCCCCGGATCGGGTGCCGGGCGCATAGAACTGGGGTGCCCAGGCCGGGTAGGAGAAGCCGCTCGTCCCGACGAAGAGGCGACCGGCCGGCGCGGAAGCGGGGGTGGCGCCCACGGACGTGGCCCTCGTGTCGCCGGACGAACCCGGCACGTCGCCGGGGCCTGCCATCAGACGGGCGTGGTCGCCGGGTTCCCCGTCTCGGAGGGCGTGGGCGCCGGCTCCGCGCCCGCGGACATTGCCCGATCGCCGGCCGAGCCGTCTCGAGGTTCCTTGCCCCGGAGCACCTCGACGATCGTGCCGAGCGAGCGACCGATCGCACCAAGCTCGTCGGCCGAGAGGGGACCGAGGAAGTACCGATCGATGCCCCGCAGGTGCGTGCGCGATGCGCGGCGGAGGCGGGCCAGGCCGTCGTCGGACAGGACCGCCTCCGCGCCGCGGGCGTCGGTGGTGCACTGGCTCCGTTCCACGAGCCCGGCGGCCTCGAGACGGTCGACCAGCCGCGTGACGCCGCTCCGGCTCAGCACGACCCGGTCGGCCAGCTGGCTCATCCGCAGGCGTCGATGCGGTGCGAGGGCGAGCTGCACGAGCGCGTCGTATTCGGCAAGCGACATCGACTGCTCGCTCCGGAGCTCTTCGTCGAGGCGCCGGCTGAGGAGCGCGTGCGCCTGGAGGAACGTCCGCCAGTCGTCGAGGTGCGGATGGCCGGGCGACGGGTCGGGATCGATGCGGGTGTCCTGGGTCACGATCCGATGATACCGCATCGCGCCGATGATTGACAGCGCAACTATGGTCGCCGGCCGGTGACCCGATGGTAGACTGTCGACCGTTCCGTCCCCGACCGCTCCGCCGACCCCGATGCCCCGGGAGGACACGTGAGCCTCACACCCGAGCCTGAGCCGGCCTCGATCGCGGGATCGCGGCGACCGAGCCCGCGAGGGGCGGGACGGCCCGACCTCGGCGGCCTGCCGCCCCTCCGCCCGCCGCGCTCCCTGGCCGAGGATGTCGCCGACGTCCTGCGGACCCAGATCCTGGCCGGGGGCCTGCCACGTGGCGCACACCTCGTCGAGGCCCGGATCGCCCGCCAGTTCAACGTGAGCCGCGGGCCTGTTCGCGAGGCCTTCAAGCTGCTGCGGGCCGAAGGACTCGTGGAGGAGGAGCCCCGCCGGGGCACGTTCGTCGTCACGCTCAGCAGCGTCGACGTCCGCGAGATCTACGACCTGCGGGCGGCCCTCGAGGGCCGGGCGGCGCGCTCGATCGCCCGCAGGCGCGATCCGGCCACGATCGCGGAGCTCGGCGCGACCCTCGAGGCGATCGCTGCGGCGGCGGCGGCGGGTGACGTCCGGGAGGTCGCCCGCCACGACCTCGAGTTCCACGAATCGATCTGCCGATTGTCGGGCAACGTCCGCCTGCACACGGTCTTCCAGCGCCACGTGCCGGCGCTGCAGACGCTCATCAAGCTCGATGAGTACCTCTACCGGTCGTTGCCCGAGATCGCCGCTCAGCACGAACCGATCCTGGCGGCCATGAGGGACGGCGATGCGGATCGCGCGGCCGCGGCGTGCGAGGCCCATTGCGACGAGGCGCGCGACCTCGTCGCCGACTACATCGACCACTTGCCGGCCCGCTGACGGCCAAACGGTCGACCGTTGACAGTCCGTTCATGCGCCGCGTAGCGTAGCCGGGGGACCGTGGCCACGATGGAGAGTCGCGTGCTGGGCGTGAGATCGAGGATCCCCGTGGCGGCCTGCCTCCGCCTCCGGCACGTCCGTTGACCTCCCCGGCGATCGTCCGACCGTCGCCCGGCCGGAAGGCGGCCGCGCGTCCGGGTCGAGGGCCCCACTGGTCGCGCCAGACGCGGCGCAACCTGCGGACCGGGTTGCTCTTCATCTCCCCCTGGCTCGTGGGTTTCGCGGCGTTCTACCTGTATCCGGCGCTCGCGTCGCTCTACTACAGCTTCACGGACTTCAAGATCCTTCAGACCCCGACGTGGGTCGGCCTCGACAACTACAACAAGATGCTCGCCGATCCGCTCTTCTGGAAGGCGCTCGGCAACACGCTCTACATCACCGTCATCGGCGTGCCGCTCGCGGTGACGACCGCCCTCGGCATCGCGCTCCTGCTCAACGTGAAGAAGATCGCCGGGATCGGCGTCTTCCGCACGATCTTCTACTTGCCGGTCGTCGTGCCGCCGGTCGCGTCGGCGCTCCTCTGGATCTGGCTCCTCAACCCGCAGTACGGCCTCATCAACCAGGGGTTGGGAGCGCTGGGCCTGCCCCATCCGGCCTGGTTCTACGACCCGGCCTGGGCCAAGGCGGGGATCATCCTCATCTCGATCTGGGGCGTCGGCGACGTCGTGATCATCTACCTCGGCTCGCTCCAGGGCGTGCCCCAGTCGCTCTATGAAGCCGCCGAGGTCGACGGGGCCGGCCGCTGGGCGAAGGTCCGCCACGTGACGATCCCCATGATCAGCCCGGCCATCCTGTTCAACCTCATCACGGGCGCGATCGGCGCGTTCCAGTACTTCACCCAGGCCTACGTCATCAGCGAGGGCACGGTGGGCCGGGGGAGCGGGGCGGTCGGCGGCCAGAACGGGTCGCTGCTGTTCTACGGAATCGAGCTGTACAACGAGGCGTTCCGCTACTTCGACATGGGCTACGCCTCGGCCCTGGCGTGGGTGCTCCTCGTGGTCATCCTCATCACGACCGCGGTCATGCTCCGCGTCTCGCGCAGCCGGGTCTACTACGAGGAGGGCCGATGAGCGCCGTCGCGCCCGTCGCGCAGGCTGGCCGGCCGGGCGTCGGGGCGGTGCGCCCGCGCCGACTGCGGCGTCCGGACCCGGCTCGGGTCGCGGTCTACCTCGCCCTCATCGGGCTGGCTTTCCTGTTCGTGGCGCCGTTCCTGTGGATGATCTCGACGTCGCTGAAGACGGGCCCGAGCTCGGTCGCGGTGCCCCCGGTCTGGTTCCCGGACCCGATGGTCTGGAAGAACTTCCCGGATGCGCTGACAAAGATCAACTTCTGGGTCTCGCTGCGGAACACGCTCTTCTACGCCGTGCCGTCGGTCGTGGGGACGGTCATCTCGTGCAGCATCGTCGCCTACGGGTTCGCCCGGATCCGATGGCCCGGCCGGGACCTCGTCTTCATCGTCCTGCTCGGGACGATGATGCTGCCGAGCCAGGTCACGTTCATCCCGCTGTACGTCATCTACGCCAAGCTCGGCTGGGTCGGCACGTTCCTGCCGCTCGTCGTCCCGACGTTCCTCGGCAACCCGTTCTTCATCTTCCTGCTGCGGCAGTTCTTCCTGGGCATCCCGAGCGAGTTGTCCGACGCGGCCCGCATCGACGGGGCGAGCGAGCTGCGCATCCTGCGCACGATCGTCGTGCCGCTCTCGATCCCCGCCCTGATCACCGTCGGGCTCTTCACGTTCATCGACAAGTGGACCGACTTCTTCGGCCCCCGGGTCTACCTCAACGACCCGGAGCAATACCCGCTGTCGATCGCCATCCAGACGTTCCAGGCCGCCCACAAGACCGACTGGCCGCTGTCGATGGCCGCCTCGACCGTCATCACCCTGCCCCTCGTGATCATCTACTTCTTCGCCCAACGCAAGTTCATCCAGGGAATCGCCCTGACCGGGATCAAGGGCTGAGACCGACGCGTCGTCGTGAACGACGACGCGGACGAAAGGAGGACTCCAGGAAGGCACCGATCGATCCGCTCCGGCGCCGGGGGCGCCATTCCGCCAGGTCACCAGGAGGAGGACAGCCCCGATGAGGAAGCTCAGGTACCTCGCGCCGCTCGCGGCGGCTGCGGTCGCCCTGGCCGCATGTGCCGGCTCGGCCACGCCGAGCCCATCGACTGCCGCGGCGTCGAGCGCCACGACGCCCGCGCCCGCCACCGCCACGCCGGTCCCGACCGTCAATCTCATCCTGCGCTACTGCTGGTCGGGCGACGGCGAAGTCAAGGCGATGCAGGCGATCATCGACAAGTGGAACCAGGCCCACCCGGAGATCCAGGTCCGGGGCATCAGCGGCTCCATCAAGATCGAGGAGATCGCCGCGGCCGTCGCCGGTGGCGCGCCGCCGGACATGGTCATCACCTGCAACAACGAGGCCGTCCCGGGCTTCGCCCACGACGGAGTCATCCAGCCGATGGACGACCTGATCACCCAGGCCGGCGGCGACACGAGCAACATCATCCCGGCGTCGCTCGACTGGGTGAAGTACGGCGGCAAGCTGTACGGCCTGCCGTTCCTCCAGGACGACTGGGGCTTCGCCTGGAACACCGATGAGTTCACCGCCGCGGGCCTCGACCCGACCAAGCCGCCCACGACGCTCGCCGAGCTCTGGGACGCGGCCAAGAAGCTCACGATCCTGAACCCGGACGGCTCGATCAAGCAGGCCGGCTTCATCCCGTGGTACCCCGGCAACAACCTCACGGAGATGAGCCAGCTCTTCGGCTGCAACTACTACGACGAGGCGAACAAGAAGATCACGGTCAACAGCCAGGCGTGCATCGACTGGTTCGCCTGGTACAAGAAGTACAAGGACACGTACGACAAGAAGGGCGAGCTGACGAACCTCATCGCCAGCAAGGGCTCCGAGGATGAGGACCTCTTCTACACCGGCAAGGTCGCCATGGGCATGTTCGGCGAGTGGCTTCCAGGTGCGGCGTACGCGCCCAATTTCGCGCCGAACCTGCACTACGAGACGGCCCCGTTCCCGGCCATCGATCCTGCGTCGTATGGCTCCGGGTTCGTCAACGGCAACTCGTTCTTCATCCCGAAGGGCTCGAAGGACCCGCTTGCCGCGACGAAGTTCGGCCTGTATCTCATGACCGACGACCCGTCCCGCGCGATGGCCATCCAGAACGCCTCCGTCCCACAACTCAAGTCGCTCATCACCGATCCGACTCTGACGGCAGTGCCGCATTTCGCGACGTTCCTCAAGATCGCCGGCCATGCCAAGACCTGGACCAACCCGATGATCTCGGTCTGGGCCGAGCTCCATGACGGCATGGACTCCGCGCTCGACTCCGTCCTCACGGGCGGCGTCGATCCGAAGAAGGCCCTCGACGACGTGGCGACGAAGGTCCAGGCGGACCTCGACAAGAACGGCCCGTAACCGGGCAGCCCCTTCCTCAGATCACGTTCGCGGAGGCCCGGGTCGTCGACCCGGGCCTCCGTCCGTTCGCTCGCGGGTTGGCCGGGTCGCCGCCGGCCGTTCACGGCGCCGCGCCGCCGACCGTTGCTGCGGATGGCTCGTCCATGGAGCACTACGCATCGATTCCGGCGCTCCCGCTGCGTTCTGCTCGCCCGCTGAGCGCCAAGCAGTCCCGGGGGGTCGAGGAGCGGCGCAACGGTCGCGCGGGACCGCTTGCCACGTTCAGTCGAGATCCGCTCGTCAGCGCGCCGTCTCAAACGGTGGCCGTGAGTCGTTTAGTGCCTCCGGGAGGCGCATCAAGCAGTCCGCCGGGGCGATGACGTCCGACCCGGCCGCGATCTCGGGTCGGCATGCGCGATCGCGGCGACCAGCCGGTCGGGGGCATCGGCGTAGAGGGCATCGATGCCGAGCTCGAGCAGGTGGTCCATCGCCGGCCGTTCCTGGGCGTCCCAGCCGAATGCCGCGAGCCCGACCCGATGGCAATCCTGGACCAGCTCTGCCGTCCAGTCTCTCCAGTGCATGTTCAGGGCGTCGAGCCGGAGGGTGGCGAGCCGCTCGATCAGCGCGGGCACGCCGCCGTGGACCCGGCGTGGTCGGGTCGAGCAGACGAGGCGAACCTCGGCCGAGCGCGCGCGCAAGCCCGCCAACAGGTCCAGGTCGTCGTGGCAGGCCCACAGGCTGGCGGCGGCACCCGCTCGTTCGGCGAGCTCGAGCGCCGGCTCGGCGACCGCCGGGTGCTCGAGGTCGAGCGACAGAGCCACGCCGGGCGCACCCGACGCCTCGAGCTCCGCGTAGAGGGCCGCCAGCGCCGGCACCCCGTAGCCGGCGAGCGCCGTCGATGACGTCCGGGTCACGTCGATCCGCCGGCCGGGAGGTCCGATGGTCCGGTCGTGGACGAGGACGACGACCCCGTCGGACGCCAGCCAGGCATCGGACTCGAGGCCGGTCGCGCCCTGGCCCAGGGCGAGCCGGAACGCCTCGAGCGTGTTCGGGGGCGCGTAGGCCGACGCTCCCCGGTGAGCGAATGCGATCGGCGGGCGGAACGGCGGTCCGGGGCGGGAGGCGGACGGCAACGTCACGCGCCGCGGCCCACGGCCCGCCAGTAGCGCCCGTACTCGGTGACGAGGCCCTCGGCGTCGACCTCCAGGAGCGCCTCGAATCGCGCCGAGCGGTATCGCCACGTCCGGTCGCCGACGCGGTCATACGTCTGGGATCCTTGGATAAGGTCGAGGCCCGGGAACCGGAGCCAGGCGGTCTCGATGTCGCGCGACTCCCCGGGTTCCAGGCCCAGGCGCCAGATCGGCAGGGAGTTCGTGAGCGGCGAGAAGCCGATGTCGATGTCCAGGCAGCCCGGCGAGTCGATGACCGTCGCGCCGTCGCACTCCCAGCGGCCGTGCCCGTCCGCGACGAGATCGATCCGCAGCGGCGCGTCGTCGCCGGCGGCGGCATCGACGTGCGCCGTCCGCGTGCGCCCGGAGGCGTCCAGCTCGATGGAGTACTCGATCCGATGGATGACCTGGTCCTGGACGACGATCGCGGTGCCGACGAGGGTCGACCCATCGGCGCGGCGGTCGATCTGCGCCCACTCCAGGCCTGGCACGTCCAGGCGTTGCCAGACGATCCGCGTCACCATGCCCTGTCTCGTACCTCGGATCGGGATCGATCGACAGTATGCGAGCGCCGGAAGGCCCCGAGGCCGCTACGATCGTGCCCGTGCGACTGACCGAGCGGATCCATCTCATCGGCAGCGGCGAGCCGGACCTCGTGACGACCGATCCCCTCGACAGCCAGGTCTACCTGGTCGAATCCGGCGGGGGCCATGTCCTCATCGACGGGGGAGCCGGACGATCGGTCGACGCCATCCTGGCCAACGTGGCGGCCGACGGCCTCGAAGCCCACGACATCGGCTGGCTGCTGATCACCCATGCCCACGGCGACCACGCCGGGGCCGGGTCGGCCTGGCGGGCGCGCCTGCCGGGCCTGCGGATCGGCGCCTCGCCCGAAGTGGCCGACTGGCTCGAGGCGGCCGACGAGGAGGCGACGAGCGTCGACCGCGCCCGGCGGGCCGGGATCTACCCACCCGACTTTCGCCTCACCCCCTGCGGGATCGACCTCCGGATGGACGACGGGACCTCGCTCGACCTCGGCGACGGCCTGCGCCTCACGGTCGTCGCCACGCCCGGCCATGCGGCCGGCCACCTCGCCTTCCTGCTCGAGGAGGGTTCGCGTTCCGCCTCCGGGCGCGCCACCTTCAGCGGCGACGCTCTCTTCCCGGGCGGCCGGATCCTCCTCCAGGACACGTGGGACTGCGACCTGGGCGCGGCGCTCCGGAGCGTCGAACGCTTGGCTGCCCTCGACGCCGCGGACCTGCTCGCCGGGCACCTGGCGCCGGCGATCGGCGACGGGCGGGCCCATGCGGCGCTCGCGCTCGAGCGGATCGCCAGCCTCCTGCCCCCGTTGAACCTCCTGTGAGCGGCGGCCTGTCGCCCGAGGCCCTCGACGCGCTCCTCCGCGAGCCGATCGTGGCCCGCCTCGCGACGATCGACGACGAGGGCTACCCGTACATCGTGCCGGTGTGGACCGAATGGGACGGGACCGCGATGTGGCTCGTGGCACGGGCGCGGTCCGCGTACGCGGCGCATCTCACGGCGCGGCCCAAGGTGGCCCTGTCCATCGTGCGAGCCGACGTCGCCGACACCCGGGTCCTCATCCTGGGGCGGGCCGAGATCGTGGCGGGACCGGGGCCGCTCGAGGGCGAGATGGAGGCCGTGGCCCGGCGGATGGCCGGGCGCTATGAAGGCGCCGACGGCGATCGCTACATCGAGGAGTCGCTCGCCTGGCCGCGCGTGCTCGTGCGCATCGCACCCGACCGGATCCAGTCGTGGGGCGATCCCGGCTGGCACCCGAAGTACCGTTAGCGCGCCGCTAGCGCGCCGCGTCAGTCGAGCTGGATCGTCCGGAGGGCCCAGGGGCCGAGCTCGAGGTCGAGGCGGCCGGCGTCGTGCAGCACCAGATCCGGCCCTGGCCGGCCGAGGAGGTCGGCCTCGCGCGCGGCCGCGAAGGCCCCGCGGATCGTCGCGACCGTCCGGTCCGGGCGAAGGTTGAGGATCCGGGCCTCGATGCGATCGTCGCGCTGGCGCAGGGCGGTGAGCAGGACGCCGTCCCCGACGACGCTGATGCCCTCGCCGAGGGCGAGCCCGAGGTCGGCTGCGGCCGTGCCGTCGCTCACGACGAACGGGAGCCGGTGGGCCTCGGCGGCGTCGTCGATCTCGGCGGTCGCCCAATCGCCGGTGTAGGGCAGGATCCCGAAGGCGACCCGCACGCGGCCCGGTCGCTCGGCGGCCGGCGTGGCGACGACCGGACCGGCCGGTTCGTGCCGCCACGGGTGGAGCGTCCGGCTGATCGTGCCTGTGGCCCGCAGGACCGTGAGCGCGAGCTCGCGCGCGCCCGCGGGATCGGCGTCGCGGCCCGTGCCGTCGACGAGCTCGTACTCCATCACGTGATCGGTGAGGATCGCGGCGCCGCCCGCGGCGACCCAGCCGTGAGCCGGGAACGTGGGCAGCGGTCGCTCGCCGTGCCCGCCCTCCATCGTGAGCGGCCGGTCGACGACGGCGAACTGGCCCTCGGCATGCGAGATCGTCGCCGCCACGGCGAGCGGTACATGGAATCGGAGCCGGTGGTCGACGACCCGGTTCTCCCACTCGAGGGCGATCCGGGCGAACGGCTCGCCGGCCCGGAGCTCGACCCGCATCGCGACTTCGATCGCGGCGGTCTCGGCGGTCCGCGACGTCTCGCCGGGTGCGCTGTCCGGGTCCCCGCCCAACGCGAGCGGGATGTCGTACGAGCGGCGGACGATCAGGACGCCGCGGAGCGGCCCGGTCTCGGCGATCTCGACCCAGACGGCACGCGGCACTTCAACGAGCGTGTCGGCCGCCGGCGGAGCGTAGTTGTACGCGTCGCCAACGTCGCCGCCGTCCACCAGCCGGCCGACGCCCACGATGCGGCGGCCACTCCCCGAGAGCGTCAGGGTGCCGTCCGCGGCCACCTCGACCGTGAGGCGGCCATTGGCGACCGACCGACCCGTGACGAAGACCGGGTCGGTATCGGGCCGCGGCGTCGCGGCGACCACGCGCGCGGCGGTCCAGCCGAGGGCCGGCGCGGGAACGCGGGCGAGGAATCGCCGCCGGTCGGAGGCCACCACCCGGATCCGCCAGGCGGTGTCGCCGTCGGCGGCGGCCTCCTCGACGACCCGGTCGCGCCAGCCGTCGATGTCCAGGTCCGGCGGCTCGGGTCGCTCGTCGACGTCGACCGTGAGGAGGACCGGGGCGGCCGGCCCGGCGGACGCATCGGCGGTCGGCTCGCCCGCCGCCGCCGTCCCGCCGGGCCGCTCGATGCGGAAGCCGTTCATCTGGTACGTGTACAGCTCGCGGGCGTGCGCACGACGCGTGAAGAACGCCCCGACCTCCCGGCCCGGAACGTCGACCTCGGCCACGACCCGGGCTCGTCGCGCGATCTCCTGGACCGGACGCAGCGAGCCGTCCGGCAGCTCGATGGCCAGGCGATCGGCCGACGGTTCGTCGCCCTCGGCCGCGGTCCGTCCGACGTCGCCCGGCTCGTCGCCGGGGAGTGGCACGCGGGCGTCGAGCTCGACGATGGCCTCCCGCGCGATCGGCGTCGGATTCAGCACGGCATGCGCCCCGGAGGGGACCCGGCCGCCGACGTCGCGGCCGACGCTCGCCACGATCCCCGCGGCGATCTGCTCGGCCTCGGCGTAGCGGACGAGGACCTGCGCGTCGACCGCGTCGAGGGAGCAGGCGCAGATCGAGTCGTGGGCCGAATTCTCGATGACCCGCCGCCAGGCCAGCTCGAGCAGCCGCGCCGGCCAGGTCTCCCCGTGCAGCGCGGCGAGAGGTTCGGCCAGCCGCTCGAGCAGCGTCTCGGCCCGGCCGGCGGCCTGTTTCACGTCGGCCCGATGGCTCGTCACGCCCATGAGGACGTTCGCTCGTGCGCTCGACCGGAGCTCGCCCTGCCACGGCTCGAGCGACGCGGTGTCGGCCGCGTCCTCGGCGGTCGCCGCGACGTAGTCGGCGAGGGTCCCGACGACGACGTGGACCGGATCGCCGGAGGCGTTCACGGCATCCACGAGATCGCCGTAGTCGTCCTCCGGGAGCGAATGGTCCTCGCCGTACATCGCGAGGATCGGCCGGTCGCCGAAGAGCGGTTCACGGCTCCGGACGTAGCGCGCGACGCGCTGGCGGACGATGGCCGGATCGGAGATCACGAAGAGCTCTCGAGCGTTGCCGTACCCGCCGAGGAGGTACTCCGTCCGCACCATCGAGCCGTCCGGGGCGATCCAGCGGAACGCGTGCCGGTCGATGGCCGTCGGGACGCCGCGCCAGACGACCGCGTGGCCGATCCCCGAGCGGCGCAGGATCTGCGGCATCTGCGCGATGTGCCCGAACATGTCGGGCAGGTACCCGACGGCCATGGCGCCGCCCAGGTCCTCGGCCCGCCGCGTCCCGACCTCCAGGTTCCGGACGATCGTCTCGCCCGACACGAGGAACTCGTCCATCAGGATGAGCCACGGCCCCACGGCCAGCCGTCCGGCCCGGATGAGCGCGCGGACCCGCGGCTCGTGCTCGGGCCGGACCTCGAGGTAGTCGTCGATGGTCGCGAGTTGGCCGTCGAGCGTGAAGGCGAGCCGGGGATCCGCCTCCATCGCGTCGAGCAACCCATCGATGAGCCCCACGAGGCGCATCCGGAACGCCTGGAACGGCAGGTACCACTCACGGTCCCAGTGCGTGTGCGGGACGACGTGGACGGTGCGGACGGCGGCGGTCGAGCCGGCTGCGGCCGGGGCAGGGGAGGCCATGCCTCGATTCTAGGCCGGGTCGGCGACCCGTGGGTCGACGGATCCGGATGGCGCCCGGGCAAGACTCCCGAGCGAAGGCGCCGGGGTGGCCCGGCGCACGCCGGTCGGCGAGCCGACCGGATACCATGGGTCGCCCATGACCGATTACGACGTCGACGCGCTTCGGCGCGAGTTCCCCGCGCTCTCCCTCGCCGACGCCGGTCGGCCGATCGCCTACTTCGACGGTCCCGGCGGGACGCAGGTGCCCCAGCGGGTCATCGACGCCGTCGTCGGCTACTACACGAGCGCGAACGCGAACGACGGTGGCGCCTTTGTGACGAGCGCCCGGAGCGACGCGATCGTCCACGAGGCGCACGCGGCCCTCGCCGACTTCATCAACGCCCGGTCGGCCGACGAGATCAAGACCGGCTACAACATGACGACGCTCACGTTCCACGTCGGCCGCTCGATCGGGGCCACGCTGGAGCATGGCGACGAGATCGTCGTCACGACCCTGGACCACGAGGCGAACGTCGGCCCCTGGCGCGCGATGGCCGCCGATCGCGGGCTCGTCGTCAAGACCGTCGACATCCACCCCGAGGACGCGACCCTCGACCTCGAGGCGCTCGAGGCGGCGCTGGGCTCCCGGACGAAGCTCGTCGCCGTGGGCTATGCCTCGAATGCGATGGGCACGATCAACCCCGTGAAGGCGATCGTCGACCGGGCCCACGAGATCGGCGCTCTGACCTACGTGGACGCCGTCCATTTCGCGCCGCACGGTCCGATCGACGTCCAGGCCCTCGACACCGACTTCCTCGCCTGCTCGGTCTACAAGTTCTACGGCCCGCATCTCGGCGTGCTGTACGGCAAGCAGGCCGTCCTCGACTGGCTGCCCGCGGAGCGCTACAAGGTCCGGCCGGCCCACGACCGGTTCGAGACCGGCACCCAGAACTTCGAGGGCATCGCCGGGGCGCTCGCCGCGATCGAGTACCTCGCCTCGGTCGGCGAGCGGTTCGGCACGCCGCATGCCGGGGAGTTCCCGGGGTTCACCGGGCGCCGCCTCGCCCTCAAGACCGCGATGCGCGCGATCCGCGTTTACGAGATGGACCTGTTCGACCGGCTGCTGACGGGCCTCGAGGCGATCCCCGGGATCCGTATCTGGGGCGTCACGGATCGCGCCCGACTGGCCGCCGAGCGCACGCCGACGGCCGCGATCACGCTCGACGCGTGCTCGCCGCGGGCCGCCGCGGAGGCGCTCGGGCGCCAGGCGATCACGACGTGGGACGGCGACTTCTACGCCCAGGCCCTGATCGAGCGGCTCGGCCTGTTCGAGGCCGGCGGAGTCCTGCGCATCGGCATCTCGCACTACAACACGGCCGCGGAGATCGACCGGCTGCTCGCGGCGCTCCGGGAGATCGCCGGCTCGCGATGACGATCCGGGTGGCGGTCGTCGGCGCCGGGTTCATCGGCCGGGACCACCTCGCCGCATACGCGACGCTCCCGGACGCGGAGATCGTGGGCGTCGTCGACATCGACCTCGGGCGCGCCCGTGCGGCCGCCGAGACGTATGGGGCGGTCGCCTATCCCGACCTCCCGACGATGGCCGCCGAGGCACGCCCGGACGCCGTCAGCATCTGCGTCCCGACCGGCCTCCACGTCGCCGAGGTGCGCGCGGCGACCTCGGCCGGGCTGCACATCCTCCTCGAGAAGCCGATGGCGGCCACGGTGGCGGAGTGCGACGAGATCGCCGCGCTGGCGGCCCGGGCCGGCGTCACGCTCATGGTCGGCCTGACCCATCGCTTCCACGCCGAGCTGATCCGGGCGCGCGACCTCATCGCCGCGGGCCGGCTCGGGACGATCGGGCTGGTCCACGACCACTTCAGCTTCGGCGAGACGGGGCCATGGCCGGCCTGGTATTACGCCCGCGAGCTGTCCGGAGGTGGCGAGCTCATGCACGACGCCGTCCATCTCGTGGACCGCATGGCCTGGCTCCTCGACAGCCCGATCGTGGAGGTCCACGGCCGGACCAGCTCCTTCGTCCGGAGGATCGAGGGGGTCGAGGACGCCGGTGTCGCGACGCTCCTCTTCGCCGGCGGGGCCATAGGATCGCTGTTCGTCCACGAGGCGTCGTTCCCGCTCCACCGGGACGACCCGCGCGTGCCGATGCCGGGCCGCCTTGAGCTCGAGATCCACGGGACCGCCGGCTCGCTCCGGTACCGGACCTGGCAGTCCCTCGAGTTCGACTCGGCCGACGAGCACTGGACGGTCGACGACGCGCCGCGCGACGAGATGCGCCTCGAGGTCGCGGAGTTCCTCGCCGCGATCCGCGAGGGCCGGCCGCCTTCGGTGGGCGCCGCGGACGGGCGTCGCGGCATCGCCGTCGTCCAGGCGATCTACGAGTCGGAACGTCTCGGCCGGCCGGTCAGCGTGGCCTGAGCGTGCCTCGCAGGCAAGGTCAGCGGGCGGGGCCGGTGACCTCCGGCGGGTCGCTCTGGATCGTCACCGACTCGTCGCAGCCCACGCAGCGGAAGAGACGCCCCTTGCCCCACGACCGCTCCGGGTCGTGATCGGTGGGCGAGTGATGGTTGCGGTCCTCGACCATCTCGCCCCAGCTGCCGTCGCCGTGGCTGTGCTGGAGGCGGTAGGTCGCCGCCAAGATCCGGGAGTCCATCGGGCAGTCCTCGTGCGTCGCCTGGGTGCGCCCATAGTGCACCCTCCGATGAGCGGCCGGCCTCAGGGCTCCACGCCGCTCCGCGAGCCTTGATAGCGCGCCCTGCGCTCGTGGAAGAGCGCCTCTCCGCCGGGCAGCTGGACGGAGCGATAGACGATCGGCGGGGTGCCGGCGGCCGCCAGCCGCTCGGCCGCGCCGGCCAGGATCGCCCAGGCCAGAGCGACGAGGACCGCGCCGGACGTCGGCGCGAAGCGCTCGTCGAGTCCGGGGATATCGAGGACGGCATCGCCGACGTCGCCGCCGATGTCGATGAGGATGTCGGCGAGGTCCACGAGCTTCGCGCCGCTCGGGTGCTCCACGACCACGTCGGGGTGGCGCTCGTACGCGACGCAGGTCATGCCGATGACCGTCAGGCCGGCATCCCGTGCCGCGATCGCGACCTGGACCGTCCCGGCGTCGGTGCCGGCGTTCGTGCCGACGATGACCACATCGCCGCGCTCCGGTACGAAGTCGCCATCGCCGCGGAGCAGCCCGGTCTCGATCGAGAGCATCGGCGACGCCAGGTCGGGCGCCTCGCCCAGCGTGTGGACCGCGGCGAGGCCACCCGCACGCAGGTACAGCTCGCTGTGGAGGACGTGACTCGTGGCCGCCACGAAGACGCGGTGGCCGCCGGCGATCGCGTCGGCGACGGCCGCCGCCGCCCGGTCGATGGGTTCGGCCTGGGACGCGGAGAGTTCCTCGAGGATGGCGATCGTCCGACGCAGATACGCGGCGGACGCTCCGGGCATCGTCACAGGGGCAGCTCGCCTTCGAGGTACGTCTTCCAGGGCCGGAAGCCGAACGGCCCGTAGTAGTCGAGCAGGGTCGTCCAGTCGATGACGCAGTCGCGCACGCCGCGGGCGTGGAGGATGTCGAGCGCACTCGCCAGGAGCGCGCGCCCAAGGCCGCGACCGCGCAGGCGCTCCACGATCCCGATCGGTCCGAGGCCGCCGCTGGACGGCTCCAGCAGGTTCTCCCAGAAGCGTGGCCCGTAGAGCGGCCCGTTGCCGCGCTGATGGATCGTGGCGAACCCGACGATCGCCTCGGAGGCGACCGGCGGTCCCGGCGTCGCCGCCGGCACGAGCAGCACGATGTCCTCCGCCGCCATCCCGTGCTCGATCGCCCAGGTCTCGTCGTGGACCCAGTCGAGCTCGAACTCGCGCTCGAGGAACGCGAGATGCGCCTCGCTCTCGGCCCGGTCCATCGCCCGCACGGTCAGGTCGGCCGCGGCCAGCGCCGCACGGTCGCGATCGGTCGTCGCGCGCCCGTTCAGGCTGGTCCGCAGGTCGTACGTGTCGTGCGTGTACCGCGCGCCGAGCCTCGCGAAGAACGGCCGGGCGCCCGGCAGGTCGGCCGGCACGCCGGGGAAGAGGTAGTGGATGCCGTCGCCCAGGCGGACACGGGTCAGTCCATCGGCCCGCGCGCCGGCCAGGAGCCGTTCGACGATGGTCCGGCCGACCCCCTGCCGTTGGCGGCCCGGGCTCACCGCGACGATCTGGAGCCAGCCCTCGTCGACCCATGCCCGCCGGCCGCGGACGAGGCCGCGCGATCGCCCGAGGTAGCCGAAGCCGACGACCGGCCCGAGGCGTTCAGGGCTGCCGGGTCCGCGCCCGCCGCCGTCGGCCACGGCGATGACGACGTCGGACGGCAGGAAGTCGGGGTTGTCGGTCGTGAGCTGGCGCCAGAGGCGGCTCCGGAGCGGGTACCGGTCGCCCGCGCAGGCCTGCCACAGGGCGAGGATCTCGCGCTCGTCGCCCGGACCCACCGGCCGGAGCGTGACGCCGCGAGCACTCATCCCGTCACCTTCATCCGAGAACCTTCAACGCATGCCGCGCACGCGCCGGAACGACTGCCGGACGACCGACCAGGCGGCCGCCGGGTCCTCGCACTCGCACGTGGACATCGCGGCGCACCCATCGTACGACCAGGCGGCGATGTTCCGGGCCCCGGCGGCCACTGCCGCGTCGACGGCGACCCCGATCTCGCCCTCGCGGCCCCGCGGGACCTCGAACGCCTGGATCCAGATGTGGTGGTCGAGGCCGTGGCGGTCGGCGACCTCGACGGTCGCCTTCGTATGGCGCCCGACGTATTCGGCCGCCGAGCCGCCGAAGCTGAACCAGTAGGGATCGGTCCCGAAGTCGTCGAGGCCGGGGATCGAGGCAGCCCGATCCCAGTCGCGGAAGCCCGGGTTCGTGGCCTCCGGCGGCATGATGCAGACCGCGTTGCGCATGCCCTTCGCCCGGGCGTACAGGCAGGCGTCGGCGAGGAGGTCGTGCATCGTCTGCTCGATGAACGCCTCGACGTCCGGCCCGTAGGCGGTCGGCATCTCCCCGCCGTGGCGGTCCCGCCAGATCGACCGGCAGACCGCGCAGCGGCAGCCCCAGACGCCGTCCCGGAAGTACACCGTCGGCTCGTCCCAGAAGATCGTGCGGCCGCCGATGTCCGAGGCCCGGTCGATCCAGTCGTGGAGCCACGTCCGGAACGCCGGCTGGTTGAGGCAGGCGATCGTCGTGGGCAGGCCGTCGGACCGGATCTGGACCGCATCGGGATGGAAGGCACCGAACCGGCTGAACGGCTCGCCGCCGAACACCTCGCCGACACCCCACGGGTCGATCCAGCTGTCCATCCCGCGGTCGGCGGTCATCCGCACGATCCGGGCCACGGAATCGGGCTGCCAGCGCTGGTCGAACTCGGAGAAGCAGTGCACGACGTACGTGCAGCCCGACGCCGCCATGTCGTCGAGGTCGATGGCGACGTGCTTGGGGGCACGCGAATCGAAGTACGCGACGCCGGTCCGGATCTCGTTGGCCATGCTCGTCAGACCTCTCGAAGGTGGATGGGGTTGGTCAGCGCGGCGAGGCCGCCATCTGGACGCTCGAGCTCGAGCCGGACGAAGCGACGACCGGCCGACTCGACCTGGAAGGTCGTCGCGCCGGTCGCCGGTCCAGCGGCCTCGAGGCCGCGGTCCGAGAGCAGGCGGACGGTCATCCCCGAGGCGTCGCCATCGATCTCGACCGCGACCGCGATCGCTCCTTGCCGACGGACGTCGAGGGTTGCGCCGATCGTGGCCGACCGGTCCCCGGATCGAGCGGCGATGGTCGGGCGCGGCGTCTCGGGGCGGCCGGTGACGACGACGCGCCCGGCGCGGAGGCCGTCGACGATCCCGTCGCGGTCGCGCGTCGCGGCGCGGACCCAGGTCGTCGGCCCGGCGAGCGGCTGGTCCTTGCGGCGGCGGAACGAGTGGCAGTCCGAGCCGCCGACGGCGGTCGGGCGCGCGCCCTTCGCGACGAGCCCGGCCCACCAGTCGATGGCGGCACGCTCGTCGGCCGACCACGGGCCGTTCCAGACCTCGATCGTGTCGGCGGCGGCGGCCGTCTCGTCGCCCAGCTCCCAGGGCGACGTCGCGCCGATGGGATGGTTGACCGAGACCAGGCCGCCCTGGCGGTGGACGGCGTCGAACGAGCGGAGCATCTCGGCGCCCGAACGGTTGCGGAAGTCCACCCAGCCCTCGAGCCCCCAGGCGTTCGAGTGGCCGTAGTACGTCGTGATCTCTTCCGCTCGCAGGAGGACGATCGACGCGTCACCGGCGGCCGCCGCGACGTGCGGATGGTGGCTGTCCGTGTTGTGATCCGTGATCGCGAGGAAATCGAGACCGAGTCTCAGTGCTTCGGCGACCAGGGTCGCCGGCTCGTCCGCGCCGTCGCTGTGGAGGGTGTGGCAGTGGAGGTCGCCGCGCAGCCAGCGCTCACCGGCCGGGGCCTGGCTCGGTGGCCGCGGCGACGGTGAGGGTCGGAGCAGCTGCGGGAGGGCCGCGGAGACGTCGGGCGGGACCTCGGGCAGCCAGTCGACGGTCAGGCGGTAGGACGCTCCGTTCGGAGCGACCTGGTACAGGCCGAGGACGACATGCCAGGTGCCGGGCTCGATCGGGCCGGGCCGGTAGCCCGGCGTCGCGCCGTCCGCCGCCAGCCAGACCTCGCTCCGCTCGCTGCCGCTCCAGCCGCGGAACGCCGGCGACCCGAAGTCGAGCGAGCCGGGACCGAAGATCCCCAGGTCGATCGTGTTGCCGCCGGTGCGCACGTCGGCCGACATGGCGTCGTCGTAGGCGAACGTGACGTGGAGCGCGCCACTCCCGGCCGGCACCTCGACCGGGATCGCCAGGTAGTCGGAGCCGAGGCGGTCATCGGGGGTCAGTCGACCGGTCAACTCGATCACCCCCGAAGCATACCGGGCCGAGCCCTCGCGAACTGTCAACGGTCGACCAACGACGAGAGCCGGCCATCCCATCTACCATCGGGCCCCCACGCACCACCCAGCCGGAGGACGACATGGCAGCGCGCATCGGCCTGGCGGTCATCGGGGCGGGGCGGATGGGCAGCAACCACGCGCGGCTGATCGCCGCCGGGGCGCCCGAGGTCCGGATCGTCGCGATCGGCGACGTCGATGGCGCGGCGGCGGGACGGCTGGCCGAGGAGATCGGCGGCGCGACCGCCTTCCGCGACCCACTCGAGGCGATCTCCGCGCCGGGTGTCGATGCCGTGCTCGTCGCCGTGTCGTCCGTCCATCACCGCGCGATCGTCGAAGCCGCGGCGGCCGCCGGACGGGACATCCTGTGCGAGAAGCCCCTGGCCCTCGACCTCGCCGGCACCGACGCGATCCTCGCGGCGGTCGAGAAGGCCGGGGTCCGGCTCCAGGTCGGGCTCATGCGCCGGCACGACCCCGATCACGTGCGGGCGCGGGCCCGGATCGTGTCGGGCGAGCTCGGCCGGCCGTTGCTCTTCAACAGCCGCCAGTACGACACGGACGCACCGCCGCCCGGCTTCCTCGATCCCGCGGTCAGCGGCGGGATCATGCTCGACATGGGGATCCACGAGTTCGATTCGGCCCGGTTCCTCATGGGCTCCGAGGTCGTCGCGGTCCAGGCCACGGGGTCGGTCCAGATCTTCCACGAGGTGGCCACGTACGGCGGCGCGGACACGGCGGTGGTCAACCTCAGGTTCGCCTCGGGCGCCATCGGCAGTGTCGAGCTGAGCCGGCGCGTCGCGTTCGGAGAGGACGTCCGCACGGAGGTCCACGGCACCGATGGGAGCGTCTTCATCGGCGGCCTGCCGATCGTCGGCGGATCGGCGCTCGGGCGCGAGGGCGGGATCCGCTGGGATGCGACGCCGCCGACCATGCCCCGCTTCGCGGCGGCGTACACCGGCCAGGCGCGGGCGTTCGGGCGGGCGATCCAGAAC
>DASVIK010000251.1:0-3996 GCA_036382135.1 Candidatus Limnocylindrales bacterium
TTCGGCCTGTATGGCTCCATCAGCTCGGGGGTCGTGTCGGGGCTCGGACGATCATTCCAGGTGCCGAACAGCGCCCAGGTGCTGCTCAACCTCATCCAGGTCGACGCGGCCGTCAACCCGGGCAACTCGGGCGGCCCGCTGTTGAACCGGGACGGCCAGGTCGTCGGCATCGTGACCGCTCTTGTCAACCCGACGAAGGAGGGCGTCTTCATCGGGATCGGCCTGGCCGTACCCATCAACGTCGCCGGCGGGGCCGCCGGCCTGCCCCAGTACTGACCACCGAGAAGGAGACCGGATGCCAGTGGAGCGCGACGCGAGCGCCAACGCCACCGTCCCGATGGAGCGCCTGCTGTACGAGGTCAAGAAGGTCATCGTCGGCCAGGACCACCTGCTCGAGCGGATGATCGTCGCCCTCCTCGCCCGCGGGCACCTGCTCGTGGAAGGCGTACCGGGCCTGGCCAAGACGATGGCCATCAAGACGCTCGCCGAGGCGATCGGAGGCGACTTCAAGCGCATCCAGTTCACGCCGGACCTCGTCCCGGCCGACCTCGTGGGGACCAGGATCTACAACCAGAAGACCGGCGACTTCAACACGTCGCTCGGTCCGGTCTTCACGAACCTCCTGCTCGCCGACGAGATCAACCGCGCCCCGGCCAAGGTCCAGAGCGCCCTCCTCGAGGTCATGCAGGAGCGCCAGGTGACGATCGGCCGGGAGACCCATCGGGTGCCCGATCCGTTCCTCGTCATGGCCACCCAGAACCCGATCGAGACCGAGGGCACGTACGCCCTGCCCGAGGCGCAGGTCGACCGGTTCATGCTCAAGGTCCTCATCGGCTACCCCAGCCCGACCGAGGAGTTCGTCATCGTCGAGCGGCAGACGAGCCCGGCCGAGCCTGTCCAGGAGGTGCTCTCGATCGAGGACCTGCTCGCGCTCCAGCGCGAGACGGACCGGGTCTATGTCGACCCCGCGCTCCACGAGTACGCCGTCCGCCTGGCGACCGCGACCCGGGCGCCGCGCGCCCACGGCATGCCCGAGCTCGAGCGGTACATCACGTACGGGGCGAGCCCGCGCGCGTCGATCAACCTCATCCTCACCGCCCGCGCCCTCGCCTTCGTTCGCGGCCGCGATTACGCGCTGCCGCAGGACGTCGTGGACATGGCCCGCGACGTCATCCGCCACCGCCTCGTCCTGTCGTTCGAGGCGCTCTCCGACAACGTCACCGCCGACGCCATCCTCTCGACGGTGCTGGGCCGCGTGCCCGTCCCCGTCGTGCCGCTCCGGGAGCACTCCGACGTACGCGTCAGCGCCTGAACGCATCCTCCAGCGCCTCGACTGGCAGGTCATCCGCCGGCTGGATGGCCTGCTCCAGGGCGACTATCGCAGCCTGTTCCACGGCAACGGCGTGGATCTCGCCGCGCTGCGCGAGTACCAGCCCGGCGACGACGTCCGGTACATCGACTGGAACGTCACCGCGCGGATGGACACGCCGTATGTCCGCGAGTACAACGAGGACCGCGAGATCACGGCCTGGTTCCTGCTCGACCTGAGCCCGTCCGTGGACTTCGGCACGGTCGACGGCGAGCGCCTCAAGCGGACCGTCCTCATCGACTTCGTGACGACGCTCGCCCGGCTGCTCACGCGGCGCGGCAACCGGGTGGGCGCGGTGTTCTACGGCAGCCAGGTGGATCACACGATCCCCGCCCGCGGTGGGCGCGACCAGGTCCTGCGCTTCGTCCAGGACATGCTCGGTCAGCCGCAGCTCACCGGCGCGCCGTTCACCGACCTCAGCCCGCTCCTCGACGCCGCGAACCATGCGATCAAGCGGCGCTCGCTGGTGGTCATCGTCTCGGACTTCATCAGCGAGCCCGGCTGGGAGCGGCCGCTCGACCTGCTCCACCGCCGGCACGAGGTGCTCGCCGTCCGCCTGATCGACCCACGCGAGTCGGAGCTGCCGGACGTGGGCCCGATCATCATGGAAGACGCCGAGACCGGTGAGCAGCTCTACGTGGATACCGGTGACAAGGGGTTCCGGCGGCGATTCGCGGAGGCGGCGCGGACCCGCGAGCAGGCCGTGAACGACGCCTTCCGGCGCGCCGGCGTGGAGGCGGTCTCGCTCTCGACCGACGAGGACCTGGTGCGGGCGATCGTGCGGATGGCGACGCTCCGGCGCCGGCGGAGGGCCTGATCGTGTCGTTCATCTGGCCCCAGATGCTCGTCGCCGTCGCGCTCGTGCCGCTGGGCATCCTGCTGTACCGCGCGCTCGAGGGACGGCGGCGCCGGGCCCTGGTCGGTGGCGGCCTGGGCCTCGGCGCGGCGACGGTCCGCCGGCCGCTAGGCGTCCGGGCCCGGATCCCCGCCGTCCTGTTCGTCGCCGGGTTCCTCGTGCTCACGGTCGGGCTGGCCCGGCCGCAGGCCTCGGTGGACCTGCCGCGCCAGGAGGGCACCGTCATCCTCGCGTTCGACGTCTCGGGCAGCATGGCGGCCGACGACCTGAAACCGACCCGCATGGAGGCGGCCAAGGCGGCCACCCAGGATTTCGTCCAGCGCCAGCCGGCCGGCGTCATCGTCGGCGTGGTGGCCTTCAGCGATGCCGGACTCTCGGTCCAGGCGCCCACGAGCGATCAGGCCACGGTGCTCGCCGCGATCAAGCGCCTGGCGCCCCAGCGCGGGACCTCGCTCGGCCAGGGCATCCGCGCGTCGCTCAACACGATCGCCATCGCCGAGAACGGACCGGCGACCGACTACTACACGAACCGGTCGCCGGCCCCGTCGGCGACCCCGGCGCCCGTCGCGCCCGGGTCGCACACCTCGGCGGTCATCGTCCTCCTCACCGACGGTGAGAACACCGCGCCGCCGGACCCGCTGGCGGCCGCCCAGGCCGCGGCAGACCAGGGTGTGCGCATCTACACGGTGGGCATCGGCAGCGCCGCCGGCACGACACTCACCATCAACGGCTTCAAGGTCCACACCCAGCTCGACGCGACCACGCTCCAGCGCATCTCCGACATCACCGGCGGCGCGTACTACGCCGCCGAAGATGAGCAGGGCCTGGCCAAGGTCTACGACGACCTCGACACCCGGCTCGTCGTGAAGCCGCAGATGATCGAGGTCACCGCGCTCTTCGCCGGCGCGAGTGTCCTGCTCCTCGTCGTCGGCGGCGTCTGCTCGCTCGCCTGGCTCGGGCGGCTGCCATGAACGACCAAACCGCGCTGAGGGTCCGGGCGCACGCGTTCGCGATCGGAGGGAGGCACTGATGCAGTTCCTGTGGCCGGGCCTCCTGCTCCTGCTCCTGCTCCTGCCCGTGCTCGTCCTGGTGTACGTCATCGGCCAGGGCCGGCGACGGCCGACGGGCGTGCGCTACTCGAGCCTGAGCCTCATCCGCGATGCGCTGCCGCGCTCGTCGTTCGTGCGCCGCCACCTGCCCTTCGCCTTCTTCGCCCTTGCCCTGGCCGGCCTCGCCCTCGCCCTCGCCCGGCCGGTGGTCATCGCCAGCGTGCCGACCAACCAGACGACGATCATCCTGTCGATCGACGTGTCGGGCAGCATGTGCTCCTCCGACATCCCGCCCAGCCGCCTCCAGGCGGCCGAGGCGGCGGCGGCCCAGTTCATCCAGAGCCAGGGGTCGGGCACGCAGATCGGGATCGTCGCCTTCTCGGGCTTCGCCGAGATCGTCCAGGCTCCCACGACCGATCGGCAGGCGCTCTTCAACACGCTCCAGAGCCTTACGACCGGGCGACGGACGGCGGTCGGCAGCGGGATCCTCGCCGCGATCGACGCGATCTCGGAGATCGACCCGAACGTCGCCAAGAGCCGGACCGACAACTCGCCCGGCCTGCCACCCGCGCCGGTGCCGAAGGGTGCCTACGCCCCCGAGATCATCGTCCTGCTCACCGACGGGGCGAACAATGCCGGCCCGCAGCCGACCGACGCGGCCCAGCAGGCTGCCGATCGCGGGATCCGGGTCTACACGATCGGCTTCGGGACCGCCAACGGCG
>DASVIK010000252.1:0-11236 GCA_036382135.1 Candidatus Limnocylindrales bacterium
GGCCGAGATGGTCACGGTGCGCGACGTCGACAAGGTGCTCTCGCTGCTGCGGCGCGCGTACGAGATCGTCATCCTCGACACGCCGCCGGCCCTCAACGACGTGAACCTCGCGTTCCTCGACGCGTCCGACCTGATCATCGAGATCGTCACGTACGACTCGACGACGATCCACAACACGATCGCGGTGGCCGACGCGTTCCGGACGATCGGCTATCCGGCGTCCAAGGTCCGCTATCTCGTGAACCGGGCGGACTCGCCGGGCGGGATCCACGCGGAGGACCTGGCCCAGGCGCTGGGCCGGGTGCCCGAGTATTCGGTCGTGTCGGACGGGCGTCTCGTCGTGGCGTCGAACAACGAGGGCGTGCCCTTCGTCCTGGCCGAGCCCAGCGCGGCGATCAGCCTCGACATCGGCCGCATGGCCGTGTCCCTCGTCGAGAACCGCGCGCCGGCCGCAGCGAGGCACTGATCCGGTGGCCGACCCACGCCCCATCGGGGTCTTCGACTCCGGAGTGGGAGGGCTGACGGTCCTCCGGGAGATCCTCCGCCGGGCGCCGGCCGAATCGACGCTCTACCTCGGTGACAACGATCGCGCCCCGTACGGTGTGCGTCCCGATGCCGAGGTGCTGGCGTTCAGCCGCCAGGCCCTCGACATGCTGGCGTCACGCGACGTCAAGGCCATCGTGGTCGCGTGCAACACCTCCACGGCCGTCGCGCTCGTCGCCCTCCGCCGGCGCTACGACATCCCGATCCTCGGAGTCATCCGGCCTGGCGCGGCCGCGGCGGCCCTCGCGACCCGCAGCCGTCGGGTCGGCGTGATCGCCACCCCGGCCACGGTCCGGTCGCATGCCTACTTCGAGGCGATCAAGGACGAGAACCCGGCGATCGAGGTATACGAGCACGCGACGCCGACGCTCGTCCCGCTCGTCGAGGCCGGGATCGTGACGGGCCCGGAGGCGGAGGCCGCCGTGGCCGACGCGCTCGCGCCGCTGCTCGGCAGTCGCGACGCGGCCGGCGAATTCATCTTCCCGCTGCCGCCCTCGACCCGGATCGACACGCTGCTCCTCGGGTGCACCCACTACCCGCTGCTGCGGTCGGTCATCGCGGCCCATGTCGGCGAGCGCGTCGCGATCGTCGACAGCGCCACGGCGACCGCATCCGCGCTCGTGGAGCTCCTGTCGATCAACGGTCTCGAGGCGCCCGTGGCCGGCCCCGCGTCCGCGTCGCACCGGGAGGGCAACGGCCACCGGCCCTCTGGCGCTGCCGATGCGGTCCGCCATCACCAGCTCACGACGGGGGATGTCGGGGCGTTCCGCGCGATCGCCGGGCGGCTGTTCGGCGACGCGTTCGCGGATGTCGAGGCGGTCGAGCTCGAGGTGCGCGCGTGAGCGGCGGACGAAAGCCCGGCCGGCGGGCGGGCCCGACCGATCCACTGTGGCAGGGCGGCTTCCTCGTGGGCGCCGCCATCGGCGCGGCGGCGACCGTGCTCGGGCGTCGGGCGGAGCGGTCGGCCCGGCGCGGCCTCGTGGATTGGCCGGCCGCCGAGGCGTTCGCGATCGGGCGGCTCCGCGGCGCTCCGGGAGCGCTGAGCCCGGAGGAGCTGGCGACCGCCGAAGTCGCCTACCGGACCGCGCTCGAGGTGATCGTGCCCAAGCTCTCCGAGGTCCTCGGGGCGGAGCTGCCCGGCATCGTCGCCCGGGCCGGCGTGGTCGATCGGGCCGGTTGGATCCGCGCGAACGTCACGTCGTTCGCCCACCTCATCGGCCATCTCGAGGGGCGGCTGCTGGACCAGGTCATCCCGCCTGGGGGCGGGATCGCCAAGGCATCGATGGCCATCGCGAATCGCTGGGTGACCACCCGCCAGCTCGGCTTCCTGCTCGGGTTCATGGGCCTGCGGGTCCTCGGCCAGTACGACCTCGCCCTGCTCTCGGCCGAAGCGACGCCGGGCCGCCTGCTGTTCGTCGAGGAGAACATCCGGCAGACGGCGCGCTCGCTGGACGTGCCCCTCGACGCGTTCCGCACGTGGATCGCCCTGCACGAGACGACCCATGCCTTCGAGTTCGAGGCGCACCCCTGGCTCCGGCCGTACCTCGCCGGGCGCCTGGAGCGCCAGCTGTCCACCTTGAGCGACGACCTCGCGATCGTGTCGGGCGACACGCTGCGCCAGCTCGGCCGGGCCATCCGCGGCGAGGGCGGCGGGGACCACTGGCTCGAGCGCCTCATGTCTGACGAGCAGCGCCGCCTGTTTCGCGAGACCCAGGCGGTCATGAGCCTGCTCGAGGGCTTCTCCGACTACGTGATGGACGAGGTCGGCCGCGATCTCGTCCCCGAGGTCGAGCGGATCAGCGCCCGGTTCCACGAGCGCCGCGAGCGCAAGACCGGGTTCGAGCGCGCGGTCATGCGCCTCATCGGGATGGACCTCAAGCTGGAGCAGTACAAGAAGGGTGAGCGCTTCGTGCGGGCGATCGCGGAGCGGTCTGGCTCGGCGGCCCTGACCCGGCTCTGGGATGGCCCGGAGACGCTGCCCCGGGACGGTGAGATCGAGGCGCCGGAGCTCTGGATCGCCCGCGTCCTCGGGCCGGCGGGGGTCGCGCCGGCCTCTCCGAGCGCCTCCGCATGACCGAGGACCTGCGCCGCGTCGCGGGCCCCGGCCACGGCCCGGGCGGCGCGCCGACGGCCATCGCCCTCACCCCGATCCTGTCCGCTCGCTACCGGGTCCGCGATCTCGATCGGATCCGCACCGCGGCACCGGGCGCCCGGATCGTCAACGTCTCGACCGAGGGACTGGCCGATGGGCCGCTCGACGACGTCGAGGTCCTCCTGCGCGGCTGGCTCTCCGCCGACGCCTTCGACCGGCTGCTCGCCCGGGCCCCGCGCCTCGCCTGGGTGCACTCCGCGTCGGCCGGCGTCGAGCGGGTCCTGACGCCGACCGGCCGAGCGCGCGGGCTCGTCATCACGAACGCGCGTGGCGTGTTCAGCCGCCCGATCGCCGAATACGTCCTCATGATGATCCTCGCGATCAGCCGCCGGCTGCCCCAGCTCCTGGAGCTCCAGCGCGAGCGGACCTGGCAGCCGCTCGAGGGCGCGGAGCTCCGCGACATCACCGTGGGCATCGTCGGCCTCGGGTCGATCGGCCGGTCGATCGGGGCGCTCGCGACCGCCTTCGGGTGTCGGGTCATCGCGACCCGCCGCCGGCCGGAGGCCGGGTCGACCGCGGGTCGGGCGAGCACGGAAGCCGCCGAGGAGTCGGAGGGAGACGGTCGACCGCTGGCTGGCGCCGTGTTCGACCGGGTGCTCGGTCCGGAAGGCCTGCCGGAGCTCCTCGCGGAGTCGGATTTCATCGTCCTCGCCGCCCCGCTCACCCCGGAGACCGAGAACATGATCTCCGCGGAGACGCTGGCCCTCGTCAAGCCCGGGGCCTGGCTCATCAACGTCGCGCGCGGTCGGCTCATCGACGAGAGCGCGCTGCGCCGGGCACTCCGGGAGGGCCCGCTCGGAGGCGCGGTCCTCGACGCGTTCCGCGAGGAGCCGCTCCAGCCGACCTCGCCCTTCTACGACCTGCCGAACGCGATCATCACGCCCCACACGTCGTGGTCGTCGGGCCGGGTCGTCGATCGCAGCGTCGAGCTGTTCTGCGACAACCTCCGTCGCTTCGCTGCCGGGCAGCCGCTCGTCAACGTCGTCGATCCCGCCGTCGGGTACTGAGCGGTGCAGATCGCCATCGTCGGCCTGGCCGCGAGCGGCAAGACGACGGTCTTCAACACGCTCACGCGCGGCCACGCGGAGACCGGCGGGTTCGGCGGCCTCCAGCTCAACGTCGGCGTGGTCAAGGTGCCCGACGTGCGGCTCGACCGCCTGGCCGAGATCTTCCACCCGAAGAAGATCGTCCAGGCCGACGTCACGTACGTGGACCTGCCCGCGCCGCCGGCGTCGTCGGAGGGCCGGATCGGGACGGAGGAGCTGCCGGCCGAGCATCTCGCCCGGCTGCGCGACTCGGAGGCGCTCCTCCACGTCGTCCGGGCGTTCGACGACCCGGCGGTCCCGCATCCGCTGGGCAACGTTGACCCGTGGCGGGACCTCGAGAACCTCGACCTCGAGTTCATCCTCGCCGATCTCGCGATCGTGGATCGCCGCCTGGAGCGGCTCGCCGCGACCGGTCGCCACGGGACCCCCGCGGAGCGGGAGGCGAACGAGCGCGAGGAGGTCATCCTGCGGCGCCTCAAGCCGGCCCTCGAGGAGGGCCGCCCGATCCGCGACGTGGCGCTGGAGGCCGACGAGGAGAAGGCGATGCGCGGCTTCCGGTTCCTCAGCCAGAAGCCGGTCCTCGTCCTGATCAACCTCGGCGAGCGGGACCTGCCGAACGCCGCGGAACGGGTGAAAGGGATCGCCGAGCGGTACCCGTTCCAGCACGCGATCGTCGATTCGCTCTCGGCCCGCGTCGAGATGGAGCTCGGCGAGCTCGACCCGGAGGATCTCGCGGCCTTCATGACGGAGCTGGGTCTCCACGAATCGAGCCTCGACCGGGTCATCGCGCTCTCGTACCGGCTCCTCGGCCTCATCAGCTTCCTCACCGCCGGCCCGGACGAGGTGCGCGCCTGGCCGGTCCCGGACGATTCGACCGCCGTGGACGCCGCGGCCGCCATCCACACCGACCTCGCCCGGGGCTTCATCCGCGCCGAGGTGGTGGCCTACGAGGACCTGCTCGCCCTGGGCTCGATCGCGGAGGCGCGCAAGCACGGCCGGCTCCGATCGGAGGGGAAGACGTACATCGTCCGCGACGGCGACGTCGTGGAGATCCTCTTCAGCAAGTGAGCGCGCCGGGTCGCTGAAGGCGCGGCCGGGCGAGGCTCAGTGGGGCCGGGTGCGGCCGATCGCGTCGGGGTCGAAATCGACAAGGATCGCCTTGTAGTCGGGACGAGCGTCGCCGTCGTCCTCGTCGTCCTCGTCGTCGTCATCGGCCTGGAGGCGACCGCCGTCGGTGCCGGCGAGGAACGTCTCGTCGGGATCCTGCGAGACGTTGACGGCGGCCGTGAGGCGCGCGTCGGAGATGTAGACGAAGCCGTAGTCGCGCTCGAGCTCCTCGGCGATGGCCTCGATGAGGGTATCGTGATGATAGGACCCGATCACGTGCTCCCGGACGGTCTTGACGGTCTGGAAGAACTCGTCCGGATCCATCTCCTCCTCATGCCCGAGCAGCAGGTCGGCGAAGACGTCGTTGTCACCCTCATGCAGTTCGTAGAAGTACACGTCCGCTCCCGGCGATCGATGGGTCTGGGCCGGATCGGACGGTGCTGTCCGAGCCGCGGCCAGTATAGGTCGGCATGACCGTCGCTCCCTTCCGGCCGACCGTCGTCGTGGTCGGCGCGGCGGCTCGCGACCTTGATCCAACGGACCCGCGAGGTTGGCGGCTCGGCGGCGGCGTCATGTACGGCGGGCTCGCGGTCGCCCGCCTGGGCGTGCCGACGGCCGTCCTGGTGGGCGTCGACGCCGCGGCGGCCGAGGCGGAGGAGCTCGGCCTCCTGCGCGCGGCTGGCGCGGAGGTCCGCCTGGTCCCGCTCGAGCGCGGGCCGATCTTCGTCAACCTCGAGACGCCGACCGGGCGCGCCCAGACCGGCTTCTCGGCGTCCGATCCCATCGACCCCCGACACCTGCCCGACGCGTGGCGGGGCGCGCCCGGCTGGCTCCTCGCCCCGGTCGCCGACGAGCTCCCGGAGACGTGGGCCGCCGCCGTGGCGGCTGAGGGCCTCGTGGCGACGGCCTGGCAGGGGCTCCTGCGCGACGTCGTACCCGGCGAGCTCGTTCATCACCGGCCGCCTGCGCCGTCGGCGATCGTCGCCCGCTCGGACATCGTGGGCGTGGGCTCCGACGACCTGACCCGCGGCGTCGTGATCGACGACCTGTGCCGGCTCATGCATCCCGGCGCGACCCTCGCGTTCACCCAGGGTGCCCGGGGCGGGATCGCGATCGAGGTCGGCGACGGCCGCCCGCGCTCCATGGCCCGCTGGCCGGGCGTCCCGACGGCCGGGATCGTCGACCCGACCGGGGCAGGCGACGTGTTCCTCGCGGGCCTCCTGGCTGCGCGCGTCGAAGCCCGGCTGGTCGGCGGCCGGCGGGATGCGCGCCTCGACTTCCGGCTCGCCGCGACGGTCGCGTCACTCGTCCTCGAGGGCCCGGGGTTGACCGGCGTGCCCGACAGGGCCGCGATCAAGCGACGCCTGCGGGAATCGGCCGCCGGGCGATGAGGGCCGGGACCCGGCGCGCCTTCCGGTAGGTGGAGGCGACCGCGGGGCGCTCCCGACGGCGGGCGATCCGGGCGACGAGTCGCCGACGGCGGTACGCGAGGTCCGCCTCGAGGTTCGGCATGGGCCGGCCGATGGACCGTGCCCGCTCGGCGATGGCGCAGGCCCGCTCGACCGCCTCGAGGGCGCCGATCGGGTCCGCCCAGCGATGCTCGAGCGCCTTGGCCACCTCGACGAGGGCGATCCCGGCGAACGGCCCGCCGGCGCCGACGAGGCCGCGCCACGCCGCGAGCGCCTCGGTCGCGCGGCCGAGCCGGCGCAGTGTTCGGGCTCGCTCCAGGGCGAGGGCGTCGTGCGCGCGCCGGGCCGCGAGATCCGATGCGTCAGGCCGGGCCCGCTCGAACGCCGCATCCAGGCAGGCGAGAGCATCCGCGTGGCGACGGGCATCCCGGTACACCCGGGCCAGGCCGACGAGATCGCCGGCCGGCGTCCGCGTCCGTGCGTCCGGGTCGGCGAGCGTGGCGCCGACATGGCCGAGGAGTCCCGCCAGCGACGCGACGTCGCGCTCGTTGTGGCGGACGACATCGGCGAGCCGATCTGCGGGGCCGCCCCGGAGGAAGTCGAGGTAGCGGCCGGGGATCTCCCAGCCGTCCACGTCGCCGACCCGCCGGATCCCGAGCAGGCCCCGCTCGACCGAGCGGAGTCGCGCGTCCTCCAGCCGGTGGCGGAACACGCGCCGGACGAAGGGGAGGAGGTCGAGATGGCCGGCGAGCTGCGGCGCCGGCCGCCGATCCATTCGGTAGCGCGCCACGAGGAGGGGCCAGTCGAAGCCCCGCCCGTTGTACGTGACGAGCCAGCCGTCGAGCGGCAGGACGTCCGCCAGCGCGGCCAGGAGCGCCGGCTCGTCCGAGTGGTCGGGCAGCAGCAGCTGGACCTGGTCGAAGGCGTCGTCGTGCCACCGTCCCACGCCGACGAGGAACGCCACGGTGCCGGCCGCGGTCGCGAGGCCGGTCGTCTCCGTGTCGAGGCAGACGAGCGGAACGCCCGCGGCCGGCCAGCCCGGCAGGCGGCCGAGCCGCTCCCGGTCGAGGGGCACGGCGACGGAGGGGACCACGCGCCGGACGACCCGACCGCGGTCGGTCGCCACGACCTCGCCGTCGACCGCCGCCGCCAGGCGCTCGGCCAGGTCTCCAGAGCGCTCCTGCGCGCGAATCTCCTCGTGTGCTCGTCGCGGATCCGCCGGGTCCCCGTCGCGTCGATCGCGGAACGCCGCCAGGCGGCGGGCCAGCAGCGCGGCGTCGCTCACCGGGCGATGTCCCCGAGCGCGACCGGCGGTTCGGCCGGTGGTCCGGGCACCGTCCGCCCCTCGGTCAGGTCCGCGAGGAGGCGGAGCGCCAGTGCCTTCGCGTCGACGTCCGGCTCCAGTCGCGGACCGGTGCACGCCGGACAGCCGCTGTCGCAGTCGCACGCGACGATGAGGTCCGTGGCGCCCGATATCAGCTCGGCGTGACGGTCGAACAGCCGCTCGGCGAGGCCGATCCCACCCGGCACCGCCTCGTAGAGGTAGATCGTCGGCGCCTCGTGGTGCGGGGAGCGGACCTGGGTCACGAGCCCGAGGTCCCGGGGGTCGACCATCAGCACGACGCTGGCGACGGTCTGGATGGCGCGACCGGCGCCCATGAGCGCGACGTCCAGCTCGTTCCGGCGCCAGCCGCCCGCCGCTCCCTCCGCCGTGAGCCAGTAGGCGGTCGTCTGGAGCTCCAGCTCCGGCAGGTCGATCGGCCCCCAGCCGACGTTCTCGTCCGTGACGAACTTGAGCTTCTTGAAGAGGGTGACGAGGCTTGCGACCATGACCTCGCCGTGGACCCGCCGGCCGCCCGGCACGGGCCCTTCCGCGAAGACCTCGAGGGGCTTCAGGGTCACCGCCCGGTTGGCGTACGTGTAGTGGTCGACGTCGACGCGATGGACGTAGGCCTTCTTCTCGCCCCACTCGAGGCGATCGACGTAGTACTGCTGCGACTCGTGGATGTAGATCGCCCGCTCGTGGACGAGGACCTGGGCCGAGAACAGATCCACCTCGCCGAGGACGCGTGGCCGATCCGGGGTCGTGTCGATGATGACGACGTTCTCGGGGGCGGCCGAGCGGAGCGAGATCTCCGAGGCCGGGAAGTTCTCCGAGCTCCAGTACCAGCGGCCGTCGCCGGCCTGCCGGACGTGCCCCTCCTCGGCCAGGAAGGCGAGGAGGTCGTCGGCCGGCGCGGGACCGAATACTTCCCCCGGCTCGAACGGCAGCTCGAATGTCGCCGCGCGGAGGTGAGCAAGCAGGATGTGCAGGTTGTCCGGGTCGACGCGGGCCTCCTCGGGCGTGTTGGCGAGCAGGTACTCGGGGTGGTGGATGACGTACTGGTCGACCGGCGAGGCCGAGGCGACCAGGACCGCCACGCTGGCGGCGCCGCGCCTGCCGGCCCGGCCCATCTGCTGCCAGGTCGCGGCGATGGAGCCCGGGTAGCCGGCCAGGATCGCTGCGTCGAGCCGGCCGATGTCCACGCCGAGCTCGAGCGCGTTCGTGCTGACGACGCCGAGCACCTCCCCGTCGCGGAGTCCCCGCTCGATCGCCCGGCGCTCGGTCGGCAGGTAGCCGCCGCGGTAGCCACGCACCCGCGAACGGGGCCCATAGCTCTCGCGCAGCGATTCGCGCAGGCCTGTGAGCAACAGCTCGACCGAGGTCCGCGAGCGGCCGAAGACGACCGTCTGGCGCCCCGCCCGCAGGAACGGCAGCGCCCAGCGCTGCGCGAGCGTGAGTGCCGAGCCGCGGGCGCCGGTGGATGCGTCGAGCAGTGGCGGATCGACGAGGAGGACGTGCCGCTCGCCGGATGGCGCGCCGTTGCGATCGACGAGCCGGGCCGGCCGGCCGATGAGCGCACTCGCGAGCTCGGCCGGGTTCCCGATCGTGGCCGAGCAGCAGACGATGATCGGGCGGCTGCCGTAGTGGGCGCACAACCGGAGGAGCCGGCGGAGGACGTTGGCGACGTGGCTGCCGAACACGCCCCGGTACGAGTGCAGCTCGTCGATGACGATGATCCGGAGCTGTTCGAACAGCTGGAACCACTTCGTGTGGTGGGGCAGGATCGCCGAGTGGAGCATGTCCGGATTGGTCACGACCACCTGGCCGGCGCCCCGGATGGCCGACCGGATCGGGGCCGGCGTGTCGCCGTCGTACGTGGCCGCCGAGATCGTCAGCCCGGCTGCCCGCGAGAGCTCCGTGAACTCGGCGACCTGATCCTGGCCGAGCGCCTTGGTCGGGAACAGGTAGAGCGCCCGGGCCGCCGGGTCGTCGGCGATGGCCTGGAGCGTCGGGATCGCGTAGCACAGCGTCTTGCCGGACGCGGTGGGCGTGACGACCACGACATCGCGGCCCGCCCGGATCGACTCGAGGGCCTCCGCCTGGTGGACGTACAGGCGCTCGATGCCCCGCAGCCGGAGGCCATCGCGGATGCGCGGATCGAGCCAGTCGGGGAGGGGAGCGTACTCACCCGATCTCGCGGGCAGGGTGGCGTGATGCACGACTCCTCGAGCGAGCGACGGTTCGGCGAGGATCGTTTTCAGGACCGCCGGCGTGTCGAGCGGGGCATAGGTGCGCATGGTTCCTCCGCCGCTTCGATACAGAACACCCGTTCTGTTCGCGACAGTGTAACCAGCGTGTCCCCGCCGTGTGACACCTACGTTGGCACGGATCCGCGCGGTTTGACACGTCAGCTGCCCGCAGCTACCATCCCCGGATGGACGTCAGCAAGGGGGCCGAGCCCACCGAGATCGACGACGATCTCGACGATGACGACCCCGAGGCTCTCGACGAGCGCCCCCTCCGACGGTCTCGCCGGGAACCCTCGCTGGATGGCTTCTCGATCGCCGGCATCACCCGCCGCCGGGTCGGCTGGCTCGTCGCGGCGTTCCTGAGCGCCTGGATCCTCCTCGTGTTCGCGCGCCAGGTCGCCGACACGGCGGCCAAGGCAGCCGAGGCCGAGACCGCGCGGGCCGCGAACGCCCAGGTGGCCCAGAACGTCACCGATCTCCAGCGCGAGCTGACGCTCATCCAGGGGCAGGCGTTCATCACCCAGCAGGCCCATGGGCTGGGCCTCGGCGGAGCAAAGGACCATGCCTTCATCCTCGCCCCGGGTGCCCCACCGCTCGGCGAAGATGCCCCGGGATCTGCCGCCGTCCGCCTGGGCGGCGAGGTAGACCGGCCCACCCCGCTCGAGTCCTGGCTCTCGATCCTGTTCGGTCCGCCCGGCACCTGACGCCACGCCGGGGGTGCGCAGGTTTCGGCCGCGCACCGCAGTCCGGCAGGCCGCGTACGGTGCCGCGACGCAGTTGTCGTGTCCCTGCAATGCGGCGGCGCGCTCGCCACATCCGGCGTGGCCCCGGTTGGCGGTACCGTCGGTCAGACCATGACGACGATCATCTCCATCTTCGGCCTCGCCGGGCGCGTCGCCGGCGACCTCATGACGAGCGCTCTGGGCTGGGCCAGCAGCCTCTTGTTCGGCCGCGTGCCCCGCTCCCACCAGATCTACCTCGTCCTCATGATGGCGGGATCCTTCGTGTGGATCGTCGTCATCCTGAGCCTCGTGGTGCCGAGCGTCGCAGCGGTCCTTCTCTCGGCCACGCCGCACCCTCCGTTCGTCGACAGAGCGCTGCTCGCCGCCGCGCTGCTCTTCGCGGCAGTCTTTCTGCCACTCTTCGTCGGCTTCGCGGGCTACCTCGTCCCCGCCGAGGGTGAGCGACCGGGCGGCATGGTCGTGCTCCGGGAGGTCCTGCGCGGCTACCTGCTCACGCCGCTGATCAGCGGCCTGCTGGTCTTCCTGGCCGGCGTGGGGATCGCGCGCAAGATCCGGAGCCGGCGACACGGATGGTCGGATGCGCATGTCCCGATCGTGGTCAAGCCGGGCGGCTACGATCGCCTGGTCGCGGACCTCCGGGATGCCCTCGAGAGCGCGGACCTT
>DASVIK010000253.1:0-5297 GCA_036382135.1 Candidatus Limnocylindrales bacterium
CGCCGTCGGCGGACGTGGTCCTCGCCGCGATCCGTGCGGCCGACCACGGTCGCGGGGTGATCCTGGGGTACGGGAACTACGCGGGCGACGTCCTCAATTTCGGGCTCGCCGCCCAGCTCGCGGAGGCGGAGGGCATCGTCGTGCGCGAGATCCGCGTCGCGGACGATGTGGCGTCCGCTCCGCCGGAGCAGGCGGACCGTCGACGCGGCATCGCCGGCGACATCATCGTCTTCAAGGTGGCCGGAGCCGCCGCCGAGCGGGGCGACTCGCTCGACGACGTGATGCGCCTCGCGGCCGCCGCGAACGCCGCGACGCACAGCATGGGCATCGCCCTCTCGGCCTGTGAAGTCCCGGGGTCCGGCGGGCCGACGTTCGAGCTGGGACCGGGCGAGATCGAGATCGGGATGGGGGTCCACGGCGAGCCGGGGATCCGGCGCGGGCCGCTCCGCCCGGCAGACGAGCTGGCCGGCGTCCTCGTCGACGCGATCGTGGACGACATCGGCGCGGCGCGCGGAGCCGTGGCCCTCCTGGTCAACGGCCTCGGTGCGACGGCGCATCTCGACCAGTACATCCTGTATCGGGGAGCCCGCCGGGCGCTCGAGGCGCACGGGTTCGACGTCGCCCGGAGCTACGTCGGCGAGTACATCACGTCGCTCGAGATGAGCGGCGCGTCGCTGACGGTGACGGTCCTCGACGCGGAGCTGACCGCGCTCCTGGATGCGCCGGCCCGGACCGTCCGGATCGAGCGTTGAGCGGCCCCGACCTCCGGGCGCGGATCCTCGCGGCGGCCCTCGCGGTGGACGAGGCGCGCGACGAGCTCTGCCGGCTCGACGCCGTTGCCGGCGACGGCGACCACGGGGTCACGATGGCGCTCGGCGCCCGCGCGGTCCGGACGCGGCTGGATGCGGCGCCCGAGGCGGCCGGCGCCGACCTCGTGACCCAGGTCGCGCTCGGCATGGGCTCGATCGGCGGGGCGATCGGACCGATCTGGGCGTCGGGCCTGCTCAAGGTCGCGGCGGCCATCCGGGGCGCAGGTGCCGGCTCCGGCGAGCCCACCGTCGCTGAGTTGCGGTCGCTCGGCGAGGCCTTCGAAGGCGCGATCGTCGCCCTTGGCCACGCGACACGGGGCGACAAGACGATCCTCGACGCGGTCGGACCCGCGGTGGACGCGCTGCGTGGCGCCGAAGGTGCCGGGATCTCCGTCGAGGAGGCGGTCGCGCGCGCCGTCCGGGCCGCGGACGACGGCGCCCGCTCGTCGGCCGGCCTCGTGGCGAGCCTCGGCCGGGCAAGCCGGCTCGGCGAGCGGAGCCGCGGTTCGCCCGACCCGGGGGCGAGCTCGTTCGCGCTCATCCTCGCTGCGTTCGCCGGCCTGCCGAGCGGATCCGCCGCGACGCCGGATCGCGGGGCCTAGGTCGCGATGCCGCTCGTCGGGACCAGCTGGAAGATGCATTTCGACTCGAGCGAGGCCGGGACGTGGTTCACGGTCGCCCGGGGCCTCCTCGATGGGGTGGCCGGCTGCGAGGTCTTCGTCCTGCCCCCGTTCACCGCTCTCTGGCTCGCCCGCGAGCGCCTGACCGGCAGCCGGATCGCGTGGGGCGCACAGGACGTCCACGGCGACGAAGCGGGGGCGCATACCGGGGACGTGTCGGCGGCGATGCTCGCGGATCTCGGCTGCACGTTCGTGGAGGTCGGGCACAGCGAGCGGCGGCGCGATCACGGGGAGACTGACGCGACCGTGGCCCGGAAGGTGCGCCAGGTGGTCCGTCACGGCATGACCCCGATCCTGTGCGTCGGTGAGCCCGAGCCCGGCCCGTCCGACGCGGCCGTGCGTCACGTCGCCGGCCAGCTCGAACACGGGTTGGCCGAGCTCGACCGGATCGCCTGGCCGGGCGTCGTCGTCGCGTATGAGCCCGTGTGGGCGATCGGCGAGGGCGCCCGTGCCGCGCGACCCGAGCACGTCGGGGCGGTGCAGCGAGCCATCCATGATCTCGTCGAGACGGCCGGCGGCGCCGACGCTCGGGTCATCTACGGCGGCAGCGTCGACGAGACGACCGCGGGCGCGATCCTCGCCGAGGACGGCGTGGACGGATTGTTTGTCGGACGCGCGGCGCTCGACCCCCGGCGCTTCGCGGCGATCGTCGGCGTCGTGGTCCGGGGGGCGAGCGCCCCGGCCGGCGCCTGACCTCAGCCCAGGGGCGTCGCGCGCGCCGGTTGTCCGGTCGCGCGCGGGCGTGCGCCGGCCGTCCCGTCGCCCTGGCCCGAGCCCCGATCGGCCGCGAGGACGGCGGCGGCGGTCAGCTCGTCGGTCACGAGGACGTCGATCGCCCCGGTCGTCAGGGCGCCCCGGATCGCCCGGACCTTTCCGATGCCACCGGCGACCGCGACCACCGTGTCGATCGCCCGCAGCTCGTCGAGCGTGATCGCGATCGTCCGGAGGCGCAGGTCCGGCAGCGCCCGCCCACGATCGTCGAAGAAGCAGGTGTTGACGTTCCCCGCGCCTCCGGCCGCGACGAGGCGGGCCCAGTCCTCCAGGCTCACGTGACCGCCGCGGACGAGCGTCGCGGTGTCGTCCATCTGGCCGATCCCTACGACCGCGAGCTCGCTCGCCCGGGCCGCCTCGAGCGCGGCCTGGACGATACGGTCGCCGAGGAGCGCCTCGCCGGTGGCCTCCGAGTCGACGATCGCCGGGGCGTGCAGGTAATGGACCCGTGAGCCGGGATAGAGATCGGCCAGGCGGCGCACGAGCTCGTGGCCCTGGATCCCGGGGTTGGGGTCCTCCACTCCGCCTGCCAGCTGGGCGATCGCCAGGTCGCCGACCGACCCCGGTCGGAGCTCCGCCACGACGGCCGCGACGGTGCGGCCCCACGAGATGCCGAGGCGCATCCCGTTCCTGAGGAGGCCCTCGATGAAGCCGGCGGCGGTCGCCGCGAGCTCCCGCTTGCCGTCGCCATCGTCCTCGGCGCCCTCCGCGGTCGGAGCGACGACGACGCGGGCCAGGCCATAGCGCCGGGCGAGGGCCCGGCCGAGGTCGACATCGGTCCGCCGCGGAGGGCGGATCTCCACGTGCACGATGCCCTCGTCCCGGGCGCGCTTGAGGTAGCGCGACACGGTGGACGGGTCGAGGCCGAGGTCGCGGGCGATCTCCGTCTGGCTGTCGGCACGCAGGTAGTAGCGCGTCGCGATCTCCGTGAGCACGTCGATCGTCCGCGTATCGAGCACGGGCACGCTGGCCTGTCGCCGTCGCATCTCGGCCCCTCCAGGAGGACTCACCCGCACGATATCACCCTGTACAAGGACTTGACGGGCAATGCACAATCTTTCCGGAAGGACCGGAAGCAGACGACGCCGCCGCGTGGGAGGGACACCGCGGCGCCCCGGTCCTCGGTCGCTTCGCGGGCATCCGGTCGAGCCGCGGTCCGCGACGGAGGATGTGCGATGGCCAACGCGAGCGGTCCCACCCGGATCTCCCAGGTGGCGATGGTGGTCCGCGACCTGGATGCGTCGATGAAGATGTTCCACGAGACGCTGGGCTGGGGGCCGTGGAACGTGTACGAGCACGTCCCGCCCAAGCTCCACCACACCCATCTGCGCGGGCAGGACGTGGCCTTCTCGATGCTCGGCGCGGAGTGCGAGGTCCAGCCCGGCCTGGTCTTCGAGCTCGTCCAGCCGCTCGACGGCCCAAGCATCTACAAGGAGTTCCTCGACGAGCACGGCGAGGGCGTCCAGCACATCGCCTGCATGATGCATTCGCAGGCCGACTCGGACGTCTTCAAGAAGGCCTGGCAGGAGCGCGGCGCCAAGGTCCTCATGGGCGGTCGGATCGGCGAGACGATCGAGTTCTACTACCTCGACACGGAGCCGATGCTCAAGTTCATCCTCGAGTCGGGGAGTGGGCACGCGATCGACCTCACGCCGAGCCGCGTCTACCCGCCGGCCTGAGCGCCCACAGGGTCCGGATCGAGTGAGCGATCGGCGTCGCCGGATCGCTGTGCCGCGGACAGGAGGCCGATGTGCGCATCCTCGTCGTCGGTGACCCGTACTGCCCCTCGGAGGCGCTGAGGGGCGCGTTCGCCCGTCTGGGATCCGGCCACACGGTCACCTTCGGGGACGTCACCGACGAGCCCGACTGGCGGCCGACGAGCCCGTCGGAGCTCCGGATCCACGAGGCCACGGGCAGTCCGGCCCAGGTCGCGGTGATGCTCGATGGGCAGGACGTGCTCGTCGTCCAGGCGGCGCCGGTCACCGAGGAGATCCTCGCCGGGGCGCCGTCGCTGCGGCTTGTCTGCTGCGTCCGCGGCGGTCCGGTGAACGTCGACGTCGCGGCCGCGACCGCCCGGGGCATCCCCGTCGTGACGACGCCGGGCAAGAACGCCGACGCGGTCGCCGAGCTCACGATCGCGTTCGTCATCATGCTCGCCCGCCGGCTGCCGGAGATCGCCCGCTACGTGGAGGCCGGCGGCGAGTTCGGGCACGACAACTACGAGGGCGGGCACTGGTTCGGTCACGACATCGCCGGGCACGTCCTGGGCCTCGTCGGGTTCGGCCAGATCGGCCGGCGGGTCGCCGTGCGGGCCCGGCCCTTCGGTGTGCGCGTTCTCGCCTTCGACCCGTTCGTGGATGCGGCGGCCCTGCGCGAGCAGGGCGTCGAGCCGGTGGACCTCGCCACGCTCCTGGCCGAGAGCGACTTCGTCTCGCTCCACGCGCGCGCCACGCCGGCCAACCGGGGGCTCATCGGGGCCGCCGAGGTCGCCCGGATGAAGCCCGGAGCGTGCCTCGTCAACACGGCCCGCGACTCGCTCCTCGACGAGGACGCCGTCCTGGCGGGGCTCCGGTCCGGGCGGCTGGCCGGGCTCGCCCTCGACGTCGTGAGCCCGTCTCCCGCGACGGGCCGACACCTGCTGCTGAGCCATCCCAACGTGCTGATCACGACCCACATCGGGGGAGCGACGTACGAGACACTCGCCCACGGGGGCGAGATGGCGGTCGAGGAGATCCAGCGCTTCGCGGCCGGGACACCGCTCCGCAACGTGGCCGACCGGGCGGCCCTCGACGTGGCGACGGGTCGCGTCGCGGACCTCGCCGGCGGCCAGGCGGCCCGATGAGCCATACCCTGGCCATCGACCTCGGGACCGGCAGCTGCCGGGCCGTCCTGTTCGCCGAGGACGGCACGCAGGTCGCCATCGGCCAGCGCGAGTGGTCGCACGCGGCGCTGCCGGGGGCGCCGGGCTCGCAGGTCTTCGACACCACCCGGAACTGGCGCCTCATCTGCGAGTGCATCCGCGAGGCGCTCACGCGGG
>DASVIK010000254.1:0-4402 GCA_036382135.1 Candidatus Limnocylindrales bacterium
TGACGTAAGTGGATCACCGGGATCCCGCGCCGGTCACGATACCACCGAGCCCGGTGCGGTGGGTCAAGGCCGCACGGACCCGGTCACGTCGGGATCCGGCTTGACCGGGGCCGCCACCGGCGGTCCCTCCCGTCCCGCGCCGGCCGGCCCGCTGCCGGCACCGGGGAGGCGGCCCTCGAACATCGCGTCGTCGCGCCGGTACGGGACATTGACCACGACCGTGTGCGGCCGGCCGAGCAGCGCCGTCCGAAGGCGCTTGGCAGACTGGTTGTAGAGGATCCGCTCCCACCAGTGGCGGGCGACGTACTCGGGCACGACCACGAACGTGATCGGTGCCGCCTTGTCGGCCGGCCACGCACTGTCGAGGACGTCCAGGTATGCGATGAGCGGCCCGACGAGCGCCCGGTAGGGCGATTCGACGATCACGAGCGGGACCCCCGGCACCTGCTGCTGCCAGCGCCGGCGCATCTCGACCGCCTCCTCGGGCACGTCCGAGATGTATACGGCGCGGAGGTCCTCGCTGATCGACCGGCCCACGTTGATGGCCTGGACGACGGCCCGGTTGAGGGCCGGGATCGGGATGACGACCCGCTCGTCGCGGTGGGGCGGCCGGACGACCTGGTCCGGGCGCATCGCCAGCTGGCGGGCCGCCGCTCCGTACTGCCGGTGGATGAACAGGAAGATCGCGACCTGGATCGGGATGAGGATGACCACCAGGTACGCGCCGGACGTGAACTTCACCGAGGCGACGACGACGAGGACGACCCCGGTGAGGATCGCGCCCATGCCGTTGACGCCGGCCCGCCACCACCAGCCCGTCTCGCGGACCCGCCGCCAGTGACGGACCATCCCGAACTGGCTGAGCGTGAAGCAGACGAACACCCCGACCGAGTAGAGCGGGATGAGCAGCGTGGTCACGCCGCCGAAGACGATCAGGAGCAGGCACGCGATGGCGGCCAGGACCACGATCCCCCAGTTGTACGCGAGCCGGTCGCCCCGGAACGCGAACTGGCGGGGCATATACCCGTCGTCGGCGAGGATGGCCGCCAGGCGCGGGAACGCGTTGAAGCTCGTGTTCGCGGCCAGGAACAGGATGAGGGCCGTCGCGATCTGGAAGAGGTAGAACAGCGGTCCGTCGCCGAAGGCGGTGCCGGCGACGAGGGCGACGACCGACGGTGCGCCGTTGAGCGACGGGATGACGTCGTAGGCGTGGGCGACGATCGTGAGCCCGATGAAGACGATCGCCAGCAGGATCGACATCGAGGACATCGTGTTCGCCGCGTTCTTCGCCTCCGGCGGCTTGAACGCCTGCACCCCGTTCGCGATGGCCTCCACGCCGGTCAGCGCCACGGAGCCCGAGGCGAACGCCTTGAGGAGCAGGAAGAGGCCGAGGGCGTCGGTCCCGATCGGCTCCGGGTTGGCCTGGCGGGGCAGCGGGTGAGCCTGGCCCGTGGCGATGTGGATGAACCCATTGACGACGATCAGCATCGCCAGGGCGAGGAACACGTACGTCGGGACCGCGAAGATGTTGCCCGACTCCCGGAGGCCGCGCAGGTTGCCGATCGTGATGAGGACGACCGCGAGGATGCCGATCTCGACGCGCAGCGACGCGATGCCGGGCGCGATCGAGAAGATCTGATCGAGCGCCGACGACGTCGAGACCGCGACGGTCATGACGTAATCGATGAGCAGCGCCCCGGCGGCGATGAGCCCGAGCAGCGGGGTGAGCTCGGAGCGGGCCACGGCGTACGCGCCACCACCGCCCGGGAACGCGCGGCACACCTGGCGGTAGCTCAGGGCCACCATCGCCAGCATGATCGCGATCGCGATCGCGATCTCGATCGAGACGAGCAGCGCCGCGGCGCCGGCGAGGATGAGGACCCGCAGGATCTCCTCGGTCGCGTAGGCCGAGGAGCTGATGGCGTCCGAGCTGAAGATGGCCAGGGCCTTCTTCTTGGACAGCCGTTCGCCGATCTCCTCCTCGCTCGCCAGCGGGCGGCCGAGGGCGATGGCGCTGACGCGGGCGAGGAGACGACCCGCCGGCGTGAGCGGTCGGCTCGCCGCGGCCTTGGCCACGAGCGAGCCCTCGCCGGTGTACCGGAAGAACGCGGCGTGGGGTCGCTCGACGCGCACCCGGCGATCCGCGATCTTGCGTCCCTTGATGGGCCGCCGACTGCCGCTCATGTCGCTCCGTCCCTGACCGATCGGTGCTCGCGGCGGACCGGCCCGGCTGGGATCGACGCGTGTTCGCGACCCACCGGCACCGACTCGACGCGCCGAGCCTGCTGGCTGTTGAGGATGCGCTCCCACCAGTGGCGGGTGACGTTCTCGGGCAGGGCGGCGATCGTGATCGGCGTGGGCTGGTCGGGCGGCCAGCCTGATCGAGGACGTCGCGCTAGGCTACCACCGGGCCGGGCGCCGCCGACCTGCGATACGACGTGCCCAGGGTTGCTGTGGTCGCCGTCCACGGCCTCAGGCGCCGACCGAAAGGCGGACGATCAGGCGCGGTGGCAGGCCCGCGACCATCATCGCGCGCTGGGTCGCGCCGATGTCGTAGTCGGTCCTGCGCCACGTCACGGTGCCGGTGTCCGTGTCGAGGACCGCCCAGGCTGCCGCGGGGATCCCGTCGCGCGGCTGACCCACGCTGCCGGGGTTGAGCATGGCCCGCCGCTCGTCGAGCGTGACCTTGTCGCCGTCGGCGGGCTCGCCGCCGATCATCCGAGCGTCGGTCGCCCGGAAGGCGGCCGGCAGGTGGGTGTGGCCGAACAGGCAGTACGGGGTGGCGAACGCCGCCAGGTTCTCCTGCGCCGTGCGCTCGTCGAGGATGTACTCCCAGGTCGGGTCGCGCGGACTGCCGTGGACGAGCGTGAAGGCGCCCTCGACCGCGCGCTCGGGCAGGGCCGTGAGCCACTCCCGGGTCGTGGGCGCGATCCGGTCGCGGGTCCACTCGATGGCCTTCTTCGCGTCGCGGTTGAACAGCTCCGTGCCGAGCCGGCCGACCGCCACCTGGTCGTGGTTGCCCACGACCCCGGTCGCCCCGATCGCGCCCAGGCGGTCCACGACGGCGTCCGGTTCCGGACCGTAGCCGACGATGTCGCCGAGGACGCGGATGCCGTCGACCGACCCGATCGCGGCGAGGACCGCGTCGAGGGCGACGAGATTGGCGTGGATGTCCGAGAGGATCGCCAGGCGCATCGCCGGACAGCCTAGCGCGGTCAGGACGGGCGGCGTCGGGTCGCCGGGTCACGCGGATAGCCGGCCGGGGTCGGCGCCACCTTTTCGATGACCACCAGGACGTGGTCAAGGAGGCCCGGGACGGCGACCGGCTCGATCCGCGCCCGGCCCCCGCCGAGCTGCCGGACGAGCCGCTCGGCCGCCGCGATCTCCGCGCCGAGCGCCGCCCCGTCGTCGGCCCGTCGCTTCCAGGCCACGAGGATCCCGCCCGGGGCGAGGAGCGGCAGGGCCAGCTCGGCGAGCTCGGCCAGCGGGCCGACGGCCCGGACAGCGACGGTCGACCAGCGGCCGCGATGGTGCGGATCGGCGGCGAGCGTCTCGGCCCGGGTCGCCGCCACCGCCACCCGCGGCCGCAGGCCGAGCGCATCGACGACGGTCGCCAGGAACGTGGCCTTCTTGCCGACCGATTCGACGAGGACCGTTCGGACCCGCGGCAGGACGATGGCCAGCGGCACGCCAGGGAAGCCGCCGCCGGACCCCAGGTCGAGGAGGTCCGGCGCGTTGTGCGCACGCAGGAGCGAGACCGCCACGAGGCTGTCGAGGACGTGCTCGCGCGCCGCCGCGACCGGCTCGCGGATGGCCGTCAGGTTGATCGCCACCGTCCAGGCGAGGAGGAGCCGGACGTGATCCCCGATCGCCGCGCGGGCCGGCTCATCGAGGGTCAGGCCGAGGGCCGCGAGCCCCTCGTCGAGGACGTCGTCGTAGCCGGTCGGCAGTGGCGGAAGGCCCGTAACGTCCGTCGGGAGCGGATCGCGGAGACGGGTCACGCACCCTCCTCGGAAGTGTGCGAGCGGTCCGTCGGCGCGCCGCTCCCGGCGTCGTCGTGCGCGCACGTCGGGGGATCGGCTCGGTCTTCCGTCGCCCGTTCGGTCCCTTGGCCGGGTCTCCCCGACTCCCTCGCGAGCCACGTTACCCTACGGCGATCTTGCCCGTGTGCGGATGCCGGACGTTACGGGCGGGTCAACGGGGTGTCAACGGACTTATCCACGAATCCCCCGACCGTCCACACTTTGGTGGACAACCCGGGCTCGAATCCACCCAGCGGAAGGGCCGCCGGAGGCCGCTGGCGCGGCCCTGCGCGGACGCTCGTGCGGTGATTCCGGCGGCGGCGGCCGCGGGTCGCGGTCGGGCGTCGCGGCCGGGGCCGCGGTCGGGCGTCGCGGTCGGT
>DASVIK010000255.1:0-4970 GCA_036382135.1 Candidatus Limnocylindrales bacterium
GGTCGCCTCGTCCGCGGCCGGTCTGCTCGGCATCGCTGCCGGCGAGGCCGTGAGCAGTCCCCAGCCGAGTGCGGCGATGACGACGGCCCCGTAGATCGGATGGCGGACGAGCCGGAACGCCCCGGTGCGGACGAGGCGGGCCTCGGCGTTGGGCATCGGCAGGGGGGTGAGGGCCGCGCCGAGGGTCCGCGCCGCCGCGCCGGCCAGCACGACGCCGGCAGAGATGCCGAGCAGACCGGCCGCGGACGAGGCGACCCGGACGGGGCCGGACCATGCGGGGCCCGCGAGCCCGGCGAGGGCCGCGGCCGCGATCGCCACGCCCTGGAGGGCGACCCATCCCTCTCCGCGTGGCCCCAGCGTCGGCAGTCGGGAGCCATGGGGGGCAGATGGGAGGTTGCCGTACGTCATAGGATGGGCCCAGCAGCATCGCTCCTCGACGCGCTCCCGTGCAAGGCCGACCGGCCCACCAAAGGGGTCCACTCGGCCCCTGCCGGACGACGGCCCGGGAGGCGACAGTGCGGGGAACCACTCCGCGGGAGGCGTCCTTATGGGTTATCGCATCGATATCGACCATGGCGGCTGCATCAACTGCGGCATCTGCATGGATGTCTGCCCGGTCGAGGCGATCGACATGACCCGGCCGGACCGCACCGGGGTGGAGGGCGGGCGACCGATCCCCTGGATGATGGAGCACCCGACCCAGGTCGGCGAGTGCGTGGGATGCACCGTCTGCGTCGAGGAGTGCCCCGTCCACGTCATCACCCTCGCCGTCCAGGCGGGGCCGACGCCGCTCGCTCCGCGCCAGGGCCCGCTCGCCCGGCCCGAGGTCGCCGCGCACGACGGCGGCTGGATCCCCCTCTCGGCGGTCACGCGCGAGGTGCTCAAGCCCGACCACGTCTCACCGTGGGGCGGGACCTATGGCCCGGCCTCGGCCACACGCGGGACCGACGATCGCGCCCCGTGCCAGGTCGCCTGCCCGGCCGGCACGGACGCCGGCCGTTATGTCGGGCTCATCGCCCAGGGGCGCTATGACGAGGCGTATGCCGTCAGCGCCGAGGTGAATCCGTTCCCGTCCGTCTGCGGCTGGATCTGCACCGCGCCCTGCGAGGCGGCGTGTCGACGCGGCTCGCTCGACGAGCCGATCGCCATCCGGACCCTCAAGCGGTTCGCCGTGGAGCACGGCAAGCTGCCCGAGGTCGAGGCGCCGGCGGTCCGTCGGAGCGCGAAGGTCGCGATCGTGGGCGGCGGGCCGGCGGGCATGTCGGCCGCGTACTACCTGGCCCGGCTGGGCTATCCGGTGACCGTCTTCGAGGCGATGCCGGTACCGGGCGGCATGATGGCCATCGGCATCCCCGAGTACCGCCTGCCGCGGGAGACCCTGCGGGCGGAGATCGACCGGATCCTGAGCCTTGGCGTCGAGCTCCAGCTCGACCGCGCCATGGGCCGAGACTTCAGCCTGGCCGATCTCGAGAAGGTCGGCTTCCGGTCCGTCTTCCTGGCCACTGGGGCGTCCAAGAGCCGCCGGCTGGGCGTCCCCGGCGACGACCTCCGCGGGGTGGTGCCCGCGACGCTCTTCCTCAAGCAGGTGAACCTCGGCGAGAATCCGCGGCTGTCCGGCGACGTCGTTGTCGTCGGCGGCGGCAGCACCGCGATGGACGCGGCCCGATCGGCGATCCGCAGCGGGGCGGCCCAGGTGACCGTCCTGTACCGTCGCGGGCGCGCCGAGATGCCGGCGCAGGCCGAGGAGGTCGATGCCGCCGAGCGCGAGGGCGTGGTCATCCGCGAGTCCACGGCCGTGGAGTCGGTGGTCGGTGAGGGCATGTCGGCGATCGCGATCCGCGGCCTCCGGCAGCGCCGTACCGAGCGGTCCGAGGGCGGCCGGGTCGCCTACGAGCCGATCCCCGGCGGCGCCGTTGAGATCCCGGCGACCACGGTGCTCGTGGCGATCGGCGAGGAACCCGACCCGTCGATCCTGCCGGAAGGCGCAGGGATCGAGATCAGCGGCTGGGCCGGCATCGTGGCCGACCCGCGGACCTTCGCGACGGGACGGCCGGGCGTGTTCGCCGGCGGCGACGTCGTGTCGGGTCCCAAGACGATCATCGACGCGGTGGCCGCGGGCCGCCGGGTCGCGGGCTCGATCCACGAGTACCTGTCCCACGCGCCCGATGGCGAGGCCGAGATCATGCGCGTCGTGCGTTACCCGACACCGCGCGAACGGCACCTCGAGCTCGACCTCGAGGTCCGGCCGCGAGCCCACGCGCCCCTGCCGGTCGTGGCACTCGACTCATTCCACGCCGGACAGCAGGGGTTCCCCGAAGCGATGGCTCGCGCCGAAGCGAGCCGCTGCTTCCGCTGCGACGCGATCGCCGGCTGCCCGAGCGTCGAGGTGACGGCGGGACGCGGTCCGGGCGATCGACAGGCGAACGAACGCGTGCTCACGGGCGCGACGCTCCAAGGAGGTGGACGGTGACACCGGATCAGGTCTCTGGTCTATTCGACGCTGGCGAGGGCTTCCTCGAGGGGACGATCGCCGCGGCGCTCGTCGCGCTGTGGCTCCTCGTCGTCGCCCTCCACCTGGCGCGACCGTACATGGTCCGCAACCTCCGGAAGTTCAGCCTCCGGCTGGGTGCCGACCTGTGGTGGATCGTCTACGTCGGCCTGCGGGACGTGCTCCTCGTGCAGGTCTTCCTGGGCAGCTTCATCTTCTTCTACCCCGACGTCGTGTCCGGCAAGGACCTGCCGATCACGGGCGGCCTCGCGGCGGTCTGTGCCTTCGCGGTCATGGTGATCAAGCTCGTGACGCGCGGCGACGCCGACCTTCGCTGGTTCAGGATCCAGACGCTCCTGCTGGGCGTCGGTTCGGCCCTCTACATCGTGCCGTACATCCTGGGCGTCCAGGTCACCGCGATCGGTTCGGACGCGTCGAACCAGCTTGCCTCCGTCCTCGTGTCGTCGCAGAACCCGACCGTCGCCCTGGCGCTGTGCTACCTCTCCGGGCTGCTCGTTGGCATCCTCGGGGTCGTGGCGGTCATCTACAACCTGCGCCAATCATCGGTGCGCCGCACTCCGACGCAGCCTGAAGTCAAGGAGCGTGAGCGATGAGTGCCGACGAACTCGCAAGTGCACTCACTTCGGGTGGTGCCGGCTGGCTCGTCCTGTCGGTCGCGGCGATCCTGCCGATCCTCTGGGCATTCACGCTCGTGCTGCACTTCGCCCGCCCGTACATCATCCGGTTCCTGGGCACGCTGACGCTGCGCTTCGGCGGAGACGTCTGGTGGCTGTCCTACGTCCTGATCCGGGACGGGCTCATGGTCGTGACGCTCGCCCTGAGCATGATCTTCCTCATGCCGAACCTGTACATCGGGCTCGGCCTGCCGATCACCGCGCCCCTGGCCACCGTCGTGCTGGCCTGGGCACTTGCGGTCAAGCTGCTCCGCGACTCCGACGACGACCCGGGCGCGTTCCGGATCGTGAGCGTCCTGCTCGTCATCGCCTCGGTCCTGTACATCGTTCCCCAGATCTACGGGCTCGAGTCGGCCGACCAGAAGGACGCGCTCGACGCGATCGGCGGTCTTGGCGGGGTAGCGAGTGCGCTGTCCGCCAGCGACGGTGCCGGCGCGATCAGCGCCTGGGCGTGGCCGATCCTCAACACGAGCATCGTCCTCGTGGGCATCACCGCCGCCGTGTTGTTCCTGCGCTTCGCCATGCGCCTCGGACGGCCGGACGAAGAGGAGGCCGCCTGACCGTTCGCCTTGGGCGACCGGCGGACCGCGTGAAGGCGCGCGCTCGCCGGTCGCGAAGGCCTCGGCCAGGAAGCGCGACGGGACCTCCGGGTCGAAGCTCAAGGTGAGCGTGCGACGCGCCCGCGTCCAGGCGACGTAGGCGAGTCGCCGCTCTTCCTCGAGCGCGCGCTCGGGGTCCTCGGCGTCGCCGATCGCCCGGGCGCTCGGGAACCGGCCGGCCTCCATCCCGAGGACGGCGACGTGGTCGAACTCGAGCCCCTTCGTGGCGTGGGCGGTGGCCAGCGTGAGTGTCGCGTCGTCGGTGCGGAGCGTCGCGAGCAGCTCGCGGCGCTCGATGACCGCTCGGCCGAACGCGTCGAGATCGCGATAGGGCACCGCCCATGCGAGCAGCGCCGAGGCGAGCTCGTGGCGGGTGAACGGCGCGTCCGCGGGATCCTCGGTCGGCGGGGGGTGCTCGTCGCTCACCGTTCCGGCCTCGGCCCCGACGACCCGGCCGAGGCGGACCAGGAGCGGCAGGCTCGGATCCGTCGCGGCCGCCCGCGCGAGGATCCCATCGAGGCGCGGGTCGTCGAGCGGTGTCTCGACGCGGTCGGCACGGAACGGGACCCGTCGCTCCAGCGCCACGGCGAGCGCGGGCAGGAGCTCGCGGTTCGTCCGCGCGAGGAACGCCCGGCTGCCGCCGTCGTCCGGCCAGGCATCGAGGAGCCGGGCCACGCGCTCGACGTCGTCCGCCGCATCCGGAGCGAGTGTCAGCCGGCCCGTCGCGCCCGGCCGTGCCCGGACGGCCTTGGCGAACCGCTCGCGGTTGCGTTCCACGAGGCGAACCGCGTGGGCCACGACCGGTCCCGGGCAACGGTAGTTCGTGACGAGGTCCACGCGCCTGAGTCCGGGCAGCGTGCCCGCGAGCTCGAGGACGCGCCGTACGTCGGCCAGCCTCCAGCCGTAGATCGACTGGTCGTCGTCCCCCACGAGGAAGATCCGGTGGGCCGGTGCGGCGAGCAGGAGGGCGAGGCGGAGCTGGCTGCGATCGACGTCCTGGACCTCGTCGACGAGCAGGTTCGCGCACGCGACGCGCCAGCCGGCGAGGACGGCGGGCTCTGCCTCCAGGACGCGCAGGGCGCGGGCCACGAGATCGTCGAAGTCGAGACCACCCAGCCGCTCGATCTCCCGCTCGTACGCCACGAACGCCCGAGCGACGGCCCCCGCTTCCGGGTCGGCGGCGACCTG
>DASVIK010000256.1:0-7711 GCA_036382135.1 Candidatus Limnocylindrales bacterium
GCGGCACACCCGGGCGAGTCGCCCGCGGGCCACGACGACATCATTGAGGGCGGTGAACTGCTCGCCGGGCTCGCTCCGGCCGCCCGGCAGGATCGACGCCCGGATCATCATCCGCTCGTCGATCCGGTACTCGTCGGCGGCCACCTGGGCGAGGACCGATTCGAGCTCGTGCTCCTCGACCTTCGAAAGGAAGCCGACCTTGCCGAGGTTGACCCCCAGGATGGGCACGTCGATCTCGGCGACCGCCGGCGCCGCCCGCAGGAACGTCCCGTCGCCGCCGAGCACGACGACGAGGTCTGTCGTGGGCAGGCGGGCCAGGACCCGCTCGTACTCGCCCGCCGGCTCGGCCCACACCTCGAGCCCGCGCAGCTTGCACCAGGCGATGGCGCGTTCGCGGAGCTCGACGGCGGCCGGGTTCGTCGGGTTGAACGCCAGGCCGATCCGGGACAGCGTCATCGGCCGTCCTCCGATGTGCCGGCGACCTCGGCGAGGCGCGCCGGCCAGTCGGTGGGCGGCATCGCCGGCGCGGTCGCCGCAGACCATCCCGGCGGCACCTCGAGATCCAGGAGGAACTCGCGATTCCCTTCCGGGCCAAGGATCGGCGAGGCCACGAGCCCACGCAGTCCGAGCCCGATCGCCACGGCCTCGGCCGATACGCGCTCGAGCACCGTACGGTGGGCCGCGGGGTCCCGGACGACGCCCCGGTCCGTGGCGCCGCGCCCGACCTCGAACTGCGGCTTCACGAGCGGGACGATCCGACCGCCGGCCGAGCCGAACGTGGACGCGACCGGTGCCAGCACCTTGGCGAGCGAGATGAACGAGACGTCGATGACGGCCAGCCGGACCGGCTCCGGCAGCGTGCCCGGCGCGAGCCGCCGGGCGTTGGTGCGTTCCAGGGAGACGACCCGAGGGTCCGCGCGAAGCTGTTCGGCAAGCTGACCGCGACCCACGTCGAGAGCATAGACACGCGCCGCGCGGCGCTGCAACAGGACGTCCGTGAAGCCTCCGGTCGAGGCGCCGACATCGAGGCAGACGAGCCCGGCCGGATCGATCCCGAACGCGTCGAGCGCCGCCGCCAGCTTGTGGCCGCCCCGGCTGACGTACGGGTCCGGCTCGGCGACGACGATGGGCACCGTTCCATCCACGAGGTCGCCGGGCTTCCGATCGAGCCGGGCGGCGTCCCCCTCCCCCACCCGGACCCGCCCGCCGAGGAGCAGCGCCTGGGCTCGGGTGCGGCTGGGCGCCAGGCCGCGATCGACAAGCAGTTGATCGAGTCGGACGCGCGGCGCACGGGTCGTTACGGGGCTCACCCGCCTATCGTGGCATAGCCGCCTTCACCCGGACGTATCGCGCGCTGGTTGTTGCCGGGAATCGACCCACGGTGCGCGATGATGGGCGGGTGAGCGACCGGATCCCCGCGGAGGCGTTCCTGGCCGACTACCCGGCACCGATGCGCGATATGGCGGAGCGGCTTCGCGGTGTGGTCCGCCGGGCCGTCCCCGACGCGATCGAGGGGGTCCGCCCCGGCTGGCGGCTCATCGGCTATGACCTGCCTCTCGGCCGCCGGACCGCCTTCTTCACATGGGTCTGGCCGGAGCTCGAGCATGTCCACCTCGGGTTCCCGAACGGCGTCCTCATGGACGACCCGGACGGGCGCCTTCAGGGATCCGGTGTGACCGTCAAGGCCCGCTGGCTCACGCTTCGCCCATCCGATCCCATCGACGAGCCGGCCCTCGCCGAGTTCGTCCGGGAAGCCGGGCGGGTCGCCGCCATGTCGAAGTCGGAGCGATTCGCGCGGTTGCTGGACCGCGACGGCTAGCGACCGGCCTGCGCGTCCGGCATCTGCTGGCTGGCGAGCCATCGACCGCCGTCGCCCGGCAGCAGGAACCGATGGCGCCCCGTCGCGAGGTCCCACTCGTTCCGCCGGAAGAGTGTCTGGTCGTCGCCGGTCATGATCAGGACGAACGCCGCAGCGCCGTGGCCGGCCAGGTGGCCGTGATCGTGGAGATCGTCGGGCGGCAGCAACGTGGCGCTCTGCGAGGGCTCCAGGAAGAGCGTCTCGGCGACCTCGGGGCGAGTCAACGCACCCGTGCCCGTCACGCGGTAGCGGCGGTGCGTCTCCAGGCCCACGATCGGACTGATCGCGACCCACGTCCGGTGGTCGTGGATGGCGCCCATCTGGCCCTCACGCCGGTGGACGATCGTCAGGCGCGGACCGCGGGCCGGAGCGTGGATCGGCAAGGCGCCGTTCACATCGCCGAGGCGGTCCACCCATCGCGTCACGTAGTCCAGGTCTGTCGCGAGCGCCACGAGGGCGGCTCCGATGGCCGCCAGGTCCGGCGCCGGCTCCTCGTTGAGGCGGTTGACACGCTCGAACAACGCCAGTACCGGCTCATCGAGCGCGGCGAGGCGATGATCCGTGTCCGAGGCGCGGTCGACGGCCCTCATGCGGTCGCCGTCTTCGCCTCGCGGCCTGGGGTCGCCCGGAGGAGCTCGAGGGTCTCGTTGACCTGGGCGAGGATCCCGTCCACGTCGAGACGGATGAGGTGGCGCAGGTCGGCCACGGAGCCGTGGTCCACGAACCGGTCGCCGGAGATGCCGACGATGCGCAGCGCCACATCCCGATAGGCGGGATCCGCGAGGCGTGCCTCCTCGAGGAGCTCGAGAACTCCGGACCCGAAGCCGCCGGTGACGACGCTCTCCTCGAGGGTGACCACCACGCGCTTCCCGCGCGCTTCTTCGAGGATGAGCTGGCGATCGAGCGGCTTGGCGAAACGCGCGTTGATGACCCCGACCGACCAGCCGGCCTCGGCCAGCCGGTCCGCGACCTCCATCGCCCGGGCCACGATGGGCCCGAAGCCGACGAGGAGGATCTCCGACCCCTCACGGAGCAGCTCGCCACGCCCGATCGGGATCGGCCGCGGCTGGACCGCCGGCAGATCGAAGCCGGCGTCACGTGGGTAGTGCAGGGCGAACGGATGATCCTGGCCCAGGGCCGTCCGGACGAGCGAACGCAGCTCCTGCTCGTCCTTGGGGCTGGCGATGATGAGATTCGGCAGCTGCCGCTGGGCAGGCAGCGTGAACATGCCCTGGTGGCTCGTCCCGTCCTCGCCGACGAGGCCCGCCCGGTCGACCGCGAGGAGCACCGGCTGGTCGTTCTGGCACACGTCATGGACGGTCTGGTCGAAGGCGCGCTGGAGGAACGTCGAGTAGATCGCCACGACCGGCCGCTCGCCACCCATCGCGAGGCCCGTCGCGAGCGTGACGGCGTGGGGCTCGGCGATCCCGACATCGATGAACCGGTCGGGATACGCGGCCTGGAAGCGGTTGAGACCGGTCCCGGTGGGCATCCCGGCGGTGATGGCCACGATCCGGCGATCCGTCCGGGCGGCCTCGATCAGCTCAGCGACGAAGACCGCCGTGTAGTTGGGCGCCTTGGCGACGGCCACGGCGGCGGCCGGCGGGGCGGCGTCGTCGGTCATCGATTCCCGGGGCATCGTCGCCTGGGTGTGGGCGGTGAGCGACGCCGTCGTGGGATGCGTCGTGGCCGTCTGCGCAGCGGCCGCCTGCGCGGCGGCGCCCGGCGCGACCGCCATCGGCGGCAGGGCAGCTCCATGGAAGCCCACCTGGTCGCGCTCGGCCGGCCGGTAGCCGCGCCCCTTCTGCGTGCGGACGTGGACGATGACCGGTCCGCGCAGGTCGAGCGCGCGGCCCAGGGTGTCCTCGAGCGCCCGCAGGTCGTGGCCCGGGACGACGCCGATGTAGCTGATCCCGAGGTCCTCGAACAGGCTGCCCGGTTGCTGGGCGAACTGGACGACCGAGCGCCGGAGCCGGCGCGACAGCTCCAGGGCGCTCCGGCCGAAGAACGGGATGCGCTCGACCGTCCGGTCGTAGGCGGTCCGGCTGACCTGCCAGGCGGCCGAGAGCTTGATCGTCGAGAGGTACTTGGACAACGCCCCGACCGTCGGGCTGATCGACATCTCGTTGTCGTTGAGGACGATGAGCATCCGCGTCTGGCGCTGGCCGATGTCGTTGAGGGCCTCGAACGAGAGCCCGCTCATGAGCGCCGCGTCGCCCACGACCACCGCGATGCGCTCCAGGCCGTGGCGCAGGTCACGCGCCGTGGCCAGCCCCTGGCCGATGGACAGCCCGGTGCCGGCGTGCCCGCCGTCGAAGACGTCATGGGCGGACTCCGAACGGCGTGGGAAGCCACCGATGCCATCGATCTGGCGAAGGGTGCCGAACCGGTCGAGCCGACCCGTGAGGAGTTTGTGCGGGTAGGCCTGATGGCCGGTGTCCCAGACGATGTGGTCGCGTGGCGATTCGAGAAGCCGGTGAAGCACGATCGTGAGCTCGACCACGCCGAGGGAGCTGCCGAGATGACCGCCCGTGCGCGCCACGGTCGTGATGATCGTCTCGCGGATCTCCTGGGCCAGCGCCTCGAGCTGGGCATGGGAGAGGCCGCGGAGGTCGGCTGGTCCGGTCAGGTTCGGCAGGATCGCCACGGAGTTCGCGCTCCTCGTGTTCGTTTCTCGGTGCACCCGCGCGGTGGCGGTCGGGCGGTCGTGGCCGGTCGACGGGCGAGCCCGGCTGCCTGTGATGCGTCCGCGCGGCCTTCCCGGATCGCCCGGGCGTGCGCGCCGGGAAGTCTACCCCGAGCGTCCGATCGCGTCAGGGGATCGCCTCAGGTGGGCGCGTCAGGCGGGCGGTTCGGGCTCGTCCTTGAGCGCCACCACGTCGAGACCGCCGCCGGCACGCTCGACGAGCTGCTCCATCCGCAAGCGCGCGTCGCCGAGGAGCTGCGAACAGCGGCGCTCGAGCGCAACGGCCCGCTCGTACAAGGCGATCGTGTCCTCGAGCGGCTGGCCGCCGGCCTCCAGGGCCGCCACCGTCTCCTCAAGGGCGACGAGGGCCGCATCGAAGGTCAGCGCCTCGGCTGGATCCGGTGGCTCAGTCAGTGCCGGCATGGTCTCCCTCGTGCATCGCCTCGCGTTCGGTCCCGCCCGCTACCAGAGTGTCTCCGGGCGCCTCGGGATCCGGCGTACCGGCGATCGCCCGGTCGGCCCGGTCCGCCATCCGCTCGACGCGTGGCGCGAGGAGCATACCCACCCGGACGCCGACCACGAGGATCGCGACGGCCAGGACGAGGAGGGCGACGATCTCCACGTCAGCCGGGCTCGGAATCGACAGTCGCGGCGACATCGCCGTGCGCCAGGCGGACCGAGAGGCCGGTCCCCGCCGGCGCCTCGGCCGGGTCGCGCAGGATCCGCGCGTCGGAGCGGCGCCGGACGATCGCGTAACCACGTTCGAGCGTCGCCTGCGGCCCCAGGGCGCTCAGCGCGGCGCCGACCCGGCCCAACCGGGCCGAACGGGCGTCCAGGTGCCCGCGTACGAGGAGCGGCCCGCGTCGCGCCACCCGCTCGAGGCGTGCGGCCCGCCGCTCCAGCGCGCCGCCGACGGCGACGGTGGCCCGATCGAGGAGTCGCCCCGATCGCTCCTGCGTCGCCGCGAGCTGGGCGGCTGGGTGGAGCTGGATGAGCGCGCGCCGTTCCTGGAGGAGCGCCTGGTCCAGAGTCGCGAGTCGGCGCGCCACGACGGTCTGGCCACGACGGGCCAGCCGCGCGACGTGATCCACGACCTCCGCCCGATCCGGCACCACGAGCTCCGCCGCCGCCGACGGCGTCGGCGCCCGGACATCCGCGGCGAAGTCGGCCAGCGTCACGTCCGTCTCGTGGCCGATCCCGGCGACCACGGGGCGGCCGTGCGCGACGATCGCCCGGACCACGGCTTCCTCGTTGAACGCCCACAGGTCCTCGAGCGAACCGCCGCCACGGGCGACGATCGTCACGGCCGCGGCGTCCTCGGGATGGCCGGCCGCGACAGCCCGGGCCGCGGCACGATCGACGCGGTCGAGGGCCTTGGCGATGCTCGCCCCCGCCCCGTCGCCCTGGACGAGGCACGGCGACAGGACGAGCCGGGCCAGCGGCCAGCGCCGGCCCAGGACCCGCCGGATGTCGTGCAAGACGGCGCCGGTCGCGCTCGTGACGACGGCTATCACGGCCGGGCGAACGGGGATGGGCCGCTTGCGCTCCCGATCGAACAGGCCCTCGGCGGCCAGCCTGGCCTTGAGCGCCTCGAACCGGATCGCCAGGTCGCCGAATCCCGCCGGCTGGATGGCGCTCACGTAGAGCTGGTACGCGCCGCCGGGCTCGAAGACGTCGAGGCGGCCGTGGGCGACGATGCGCAACCCGACCTGGGCCTCGAACGGCGACGACAGTCGATCGTCGCGGAACCAGATGCAGGACAGCTGGCTGCGCTCGTCCTTGAGGTTGAAATAGCCGTGCCCGGCGCTCGAGATCGTGACCCGGCCGACCTCGCCCTCGACCCACACGTCGCGCAGCCGGTCGTCGCCCCGGATCGCATCTCGCACCGCGCGGGTCACGTCGCTGACCTTCAGGATCCGCAGGCGCGTGGGCGGCGGGAGGAGGCTGGCGGCGGACGCTCCGGACGCCGCGCCGCTCGCATCGCCTTTCGCGCCACCGCCCGAGCCGATGCCCAGGCTGTCCCAGGAGGGCAACGCCCAGTCCGGCGGCTCGTCCGACCGGGTCATCCGACGCCCAGCTGGATGAACCGCCACCGATCGTCGGTGCCGAGGATGCTCCGGAGGTGGTTGATCTCGCCGGCGTGGTACGCGTCGTGGGTGATCATCGCAGCGACGATCCAGCGGGTCGGCCGGCGCTCGCCCCAGTTCGTCAGGCGCGGCGCGTCGAGCTCCGCATCGGACGCCAGGCCCGCGACGTGGTGGGCAAGCCTCGCGTGGGCCGCCTCGAGCCAGGCGATCACGTCCGCCCTCGGCGCCGCACCCTCGGCCCACGGCTCCACGTCCGGCGTCCCGAACCGGAGCGTGCCTGGGCCGAAGGCGTAGTCGTCGTACATGACCTTGCAGGCCCCGACGTGCAGGGCGATCGACTCGATCGACCGGGCCGCACCCGGAGGCAGCGCGCGCCAAGCCCCCGGCTTCACGGTGGCGAGATTGGGCAGGAGGGCCTGGCTCTCGTCGGCCTCCTCGATCCCGGCGTCGCGGAACGCCTCCTCGAGCAGGTAGCCGAGCGCATCGATGGCAGGGTGGTCGCCCATCTCGTCCCCGGCCTAGACGCGGGTCTGGTACTCCCCGGTCCGCGTGTCGATGCGGATCGTGTCGCCCGGCTCGACGAAGATCGGGACCTGGACGACGAGGCCGGACTCGGTGTGGGCGGGCTTGCGTGCGCCGGTCTGGGTGTCGCCGGCGAAGCCGGGCTCGGTCTCGACGACCTTGAGGTCCACGGTCACGGGGAGCTCCACGCCGATCGTCTCGCCCTGGTAGCTCGTCCGGTCGAGGGTCATGCCGTCCTTCAGGTACTGGACGGCTTCGCCGAGCTGCTCGGCGCTCAGCTGGAACTGGTCGTAGGTCTCGGTCTCCATGAAGTGGTAGTCGTCGCCGTCGCGGTAGAGGAACTGGACCGGGCGCTTGTCCATCTGGGCGCGCGGCCACTTGGACCCCGCCTGGAAGGAGCGCTCCACCGTCTGGCCGCGCTTGATGTTGCGCAGGGTGATCTTCACCTGGGCCGAGCCTCGGCCCATCTTGATGTGGTGGTAGTCGAGGATCTGCCAGAGCTCGCCGTCGAGCTCGATGGCGACGCCCTTGCGCAGTTCGCCGGTGCTGATCATGGCT
>DASVIK010000257.1:0-10701 GCA_036382135.1 Candidatus Limnocylindrales bacterium
CCAGAGGACCGTTCCGACCCACCCGGCGATGGCCACGACGCGACCCGGGACCGGCTCCGAGGAAAGGCCGACGCGATGCGCCCACCGCCCGGCCGTGAGGCCCGCGATGGCCAGGGCGATCCCGCCGATCGCGAGCGGCCCGAGCACCCAGGCTGGTGCGCCCAATCGGTAGACGAGGCCGAGTTGCTGCGCGTAGAGGATGAACCACCAGCTGGTACCCACCATCGCGGCCAGGAGGATCCCCCCCGCGACGCGGCCGAGGGAGGTCAAGGGAACGTTCCGGACGAGCCCGCAGAGCAGGGGCACCGGAGCGAACGACAGCGCGATCTCCTTCACCAGGAAGGCGCACGCGAAAGTCAAGCCCGCCGCGACAGCCAGGCCCACGGAACCGCGCCGGACCGCGGCGAGACCGAGGGCCACATAGAGCATCGTGAGCGCGCTCGCCGGCAGGTCCAACCCCATGCCGCGTGCGAGGGTGAGGAGGAACGGGAAGCCGAGCATCGTTGCCGCCGCCAGCGCTGCCGCCAAGGGCACCGAACGCCAGGCGAACCAGGCGGTCAGCGCGATGACCGCCAATCCAGCGATGACGACCGTGACATGGGCAGCGAGCGAGGGGTCGATCCGCCACCACGCGTAGGGTGCCTCGATGAAGGCGGGCCAGAGCGGTGAGTGGTAGGGCGGGAACGCTCCGAACACGTCGGTCACGCCGCGCCCGGCGAACAGATTGGCCCCGATCCCGAGGTATAGGGCGTCGTCCGGGCTCATGAACCCGGCGGGAGCTCGTCCGGCGACGAAGAGGTATGCGCCGGCGGCCAACCCGACGAAGATGGCGGCGATACGTGCCGGCGCCGGTCGCAATGCGTCCGCGATCGCGTGTCCGAGGCCGGCTCTGCGCGGAGTGGGGCTCGTCAAGGCGTCCGTGGCGTCGGCCTGTCGGTCAGCGCGTCCTGCCGCGTCGGACGAGCGACGCGCCACGGGTCACCGGTCCGAGCCTGCAGGCACCAGACGATCGTAGCAGCGCCGAGCGTCCACCTCAATCGCGGCCCAGCGTCGGCTCATCACCGGGACATCTCAACGTCCGCGAGCTGGGCGCGCTCGGTCAGGAGTGGACCAGGGGTCCCGACGTCTCGGCTTCGACGGCCACGGGAACCATGACCGGGACCAGCTCGCGGGGTCCCGTCCGGAGGACCAGGATCTCCGCGGACCGCACGAGCCGTGCCCGAGCCCGGGCCCGTTCCAGGCGCCGCAGCGGCACGAGGCCGACCAGCATCGACAGGCTCGTCCACCACATGACCGGGACCGAGATCATCGTGGCGACCAGCAGGGTCCACCGCCGGTCCGTCCGGGCGCCCCACACCACGAGCGCGGCGGCGACCGGCAGCCGGAAGAGCAGCGGGATCGGGACCGCCGGATAGTCGGCCGTGGCGTTGCGGTTCGCGATCAGGACGTCGATCCAGCGATGCCACAGATCCGGCGCGATGAGGAACGAGGCCATCGCGATCGCTCCGGTCGTCCCCAGCGCGATCGCGAGCGACCGCCACTCCCGCCTGGCCACGAACCACAGGAGGCCCACGCCCGGCGTGACCTTGGTGAGCATCGGGATCGCCCACAACGCCGGGTACCGGAAGCCGAGGATCACGACCGCGGCGAACACGAGATGGATGTTGCCGGTGAAGATCTCCCAGCCCACCGGCACGAACATGAGACCGAGTATCGCTCGGCGCCCCAGCATGGCGTAGAGGATGCCCATCAGGGCTCCGACCCACAGGGCACCGAAGACCGCGACGGGCAGGAGCCGGAACGGCTCCAGGAGCTGTGCGACCGCTGGCGAGTAGAAGAACCCGGGCTGCATCAGCGAGTACGTCGCATGGCTGTAGGGATCGGGCAGCCGCCCGTTGTAGAACGTCGTGGGATCAACGGGACTGGCCAGGATCCCGAGCGCGATCGCCGTGACGCAGACGAGGCCGCCCACGGCGTAGCCGTCGCGCATGACGCGCCCGAGGCCGAAGGCGGAGCGCGCCCGATCGGCGCTCCTTGCGGCCGGCGCGGCGCGCGCCAGGAAGGCCCGCCACGGCAAGACGCGACGGGGTACCACAGCCGCGAGTGCCGGACGGCGGTGCACGGGCCGAAAGTACTACTGCCGGGGGGTACCCGAACAGGGGTTTCGGCCGAATCGTTGCCGCGCGTCACCGTTGTCCCGGCGAGCGAGCCTGCGCGTCGCGCGGGCGGCTGGCGATCGCCCGCCCGATCGTTAGCCGCCCGAGGGTCGATCACCCATGCGCGATCCCCTCGACGATCTCGTCGCAGATCTGGGCCAGAGCGTCCGGCAGCGTGCATGTCTCCTTGAGTGCCGATGGGGCATGCCCGGTCGTGCCGCTGCCCGCCGTTCCCGGATCGAAGACGAGGAACCCGAGGGCCCGGTATCGGCCGCCTGATGGCTCGCCGGTGCCGGCAACCCCTGGAGGGTCCTCGAATACCGCGGATCGCGGTCTCGGTCGCGTGACTTGCTCGCGGATCGGAGGCTTCGCCGGGCATGTCGGTCCCGGTTGGGCCAGGAGGTTCCCTGCCTCGGGAAAGAGGCCGCACGCCAGCGACGCCACGCAGCCGATGCACGTGCCGGCGATCGAGGCGGTGATCGCCTGATCGTCGGGCAGCGGGCTGCCCGCGGGGCCCGCCTGGCCGGGCGGCGTGATCGTCATGTGCGCCGAGCCGTCGACCCCGACCGTGGCGTCGCACTGCCACCCTTTCGGGCCGAGGAGCGTCAGGGTCCCGTTGCCGTAGTACGTGACGAGCGCAGCCACTTCGGGAGTCACGGTGGCCGTCATCGTGGTTGGGGTCGGGGGCATCGTCTCGCCGGGCCGCCCGAACGTGGTCGGGCAGGGGACCTCCGGGATGCGGATGCTGTGCACGGACTCGGGCGTCGGCGCCTCGAGACCGGAGCTCGCGCTCGGGCCGGGCGACGGCGAGTCGGACGCGAGGGACGGTGTCGGACTGGTGGTCGGACTCACGGGCGGCGCCGTCGGGATCGAGCTTCCGCAGGCAGCCGCGACAAGAAGGACGATGACGAGCGGGAGCGGCGCGATCCATCTGGGCCTCACGTTGGCCTCCCGATCACCCTTTTCCGGTACTCCGCAACCGTGAGTGACGCGGGTGGGGTTGGCAAGTGGCCTTTGCCCCCGAATCGTCGGGCGGTCAGAGGGCGCTCAGTCCGTGCCACAGGATGCCGAACGTCACCGACGCTCCGCTGACGATGAACAGGAACCGCTCGAGCCGTCCGAGATGTTGCCGCGCACCGAGGGCGACGAGCGCGACCAGGAACGGCGTGAAATCGAGCGAGTAGCGGAACCCGTACTGGACGAACCCGCCGCCGTAGTAGAGCAGGACGGGGATCGCGACTAGGGCAGCGGCGACCCACAGGACTCGCTGCGTGGGAGCGCGGATCCCCGCCCGGGCGGCGCCGAGCAGCCCCGGCGACACGAGCAGCATCGACATGCCGGACGGGTCCGGCACGACGAAGGGAAAGGATCCCTTCAATCGCGGCAGGGCGAGGACGGCCAACCGGAGATTCTCGGGCACCTGTGCGAACGAGAAGACGCCGTTCAGCCGACGGGCGATCAGCGACGGATTGAAGAGCAGGGAGACCGCGTAGCCGGTCTCCAGCGGGGAGCCGAACCGGGCAGCGTTGTAGATGCCGAGCGCCGCGATCGAGATCCCGATCGGAGCACCGAAGGCAAGCGCGGTCCTCAGCCAGGTTCGGGATCGCCAGACGAGCGCGAGCCCGAAGGGGATGGAGGCCAGGATCGTGGTCGGGCGGGCCAGGAACGACACGGCGATGAGCAGGCCGAGCACCGCCGGCCGTCGTCGCCCGGCCCATTCGAGCAGGAAGAGCTCCAGGGCCAGGAACGACTCGGCGTGGGCCAGGTAGTACATGTCGCCGAAGACCGCCACGTAGAACAGCAGTGTCCCGAACGCCGTGAATCCGGCGACCCAGTACGCCGTCGCGTCGCGCGGCCCGTAGGCCCGGGCGAGTGGCAGCGCCAGCCATGCGGCCAGGAGCCCGGGGATGAGCGAGGCGGCATACCTCGCGACCCCATGGAGGAAGCCCAGTGGAACGAAGGGGAGGTACGGGAGGACCTGGAGCGGCCCCACGGCCACGTAGTAACGTCCGCCGACGGCGACCGTGTCCACCGTGTGGGCGAAGGCCGGGTCGTCCAGCCGGCCCTGGAAGATCCGCTCCGCGAGGACCATCATCCGATCGGGCGCCAGGTGGTACGCCGCCGCGCCGAGGCAGGTCATCAGGACATAGGCGATGGCGACGCCCGCCGCGAAGAGCATGTCGCCCCGACTCAGGCGGTGGAGGACGCGAGGCACGAGACGCTCCGCCCGACCGTCCGCGACCGGGTCGGCCCCGGCCATCACGGAACCTGCCAGAGGCAGTCCTCGTGCCCGCCCCAACTGGCGCAGAACCTCGAAACGCGGGCCGACCATTCGAGCCGATGGAGCGCCGCCCAGGCCGGCGCCGTGCCTCTCACGCCCACGTACCAGCGCACGCCGCGCGATACGTAGAGGTCGCCCGGGTTGACCCGTGTCCGCTCGTGGCTCACCAGCGTCACGACGGGCGCCAGGAGCGCGAACGCCGGCGCGTCGTCCCCCTGGACGGCGGCCCCGGCAGGCACGATCGCCCGGACGGTCGCCTGGATGTCCGGCAGGCCGCTGCGCGCCGTGCCCATCCAGGTCGCGTACAGGACGAGGCCGGGCAGGACGAGGACCCCGGCGACCGCCAGCCGGGCGATGGCCGCCCGAGCGGGCGCGATGCGCCGGAATCGGGGCGCCAGGACCGACCATCCGATCGCCCCGAGGATGGCCAGGGCCGGCAGGAGCGGCACCTCGTAGCGGTTCGGGCGATACGGAGCAAGCGCCAGGAGCCCGAACCCGCCCACGAGCCACCCGGTCGCCACGGCGAGGAGCGCGATGGACGGGCCCGGAAGACTCCGTCGCGCGCGGATCGCGGCGATCCAGCCGATCGTCCCGAACAGGATGACCGGCGCGGAGAGCAGCACGAAGCGGTCGTTGTGGATCGGGAATGCGAGGATCCGACGCAGCATCACCAGCACGGGCGCGACGATGGGTTCCGCGGGCCAGATCCGCAGGTCGGTCGCGATGGCCGCCTGGTTCGGCAGGCCGATGACCGCGGCCCAGGCGATACCCGCCAGGGCGATCACGAGGGCCGCCCCGCCCAGCCAGCGCCGGACGGCACCGGATCGGCCTCCGACCGCGGCGAGCCCGACGAGGATCCCGGCGGTCGCGAAGGCCGCGCTCGGCTTGGTCCCGATGGCCAGCGCGAGTGCGACCCCCGCGAGGATCCCCCACCGGCCGGACCGCCGGTCGTGGGCTCGCAGGGCGGCGATCCCACCGACGGTGAGTCCGAGCGCCACCGTCGGCTCGAGGAAGGCCAGGCGCCCGTAGTACAGGACGAGCGTGGAGGTGCCGTAGGCCAAGGCGGCCAGCAACCCGGCGCTGCTGCCCAGCGGCCGCCGAAGCCCCCACGCGAGGGCTGCCATCGTCAGCGCGACGGCGGCGATCGACACGAGCCGGGCCTGGGCCATCCCGACCCCCGCCACGCTGAACAGCGCCGCCTGGATGAGGCTGAAGGGCACGTTCACGAGGTGGAGGTTCCAGTCGTCGGTCGAGAACCGGCCGAGCAGCACGAAGTTGCGGGCGTTGACGATGTCCCAGGCCTCGTCGGTGGCCGGGGCGTTGCTCGCGGTGACCCGCGTCGCCGGATCCACGAGGACGAAGGCGATCAGGAGCCCGAACAGGGCGAGCGGTGCGACGAGCAGCAGGGCGTCGACGAGCCGGCTCGAGCGCGTCGTGGCGTGCTCGGTCACCGCATCGGGATCGACGTCGGCGGCGGGCGAGGAGTCCCGAGGCGAGGCGATGTCGTCATCTCCGAGCGTCGCGGTCGGGCCCTGGCGCAGCACCGACGCCGAGGATGATACGGCCATGGGGTCGTCGCCTCGTGCGCGTGGCTCGCGCGGGCGAGTCGGGGGAGCGGGCGGTGACCATCGGACATACGATTCGGCGGATGCTTCCCACCAGCCGCATCGAGACGACCTCGTCGCGTGTCGCTATCGTCGCCAGCGTCGCCGTGTTCGTAGGACTGCTGCTGGCACTGCCAGCCTTCTACCAGTCCTTCGACGAGGCGAAATACCTGGGCATCGGCTACCAGGTCCTCGCCGGTCACGGCCCGCTGACGCTGTTCGGTGCCATCTTCCTGCCTCATTCGCCGTTCTGGTCGACCCTGATCGCGGCACCGAGCGTGTGGTTCGGGATCGATGCGGCGAGCTGGAGCCATCTCCTCAACGGCCTGAGTGGGGTCGGTTTCGTCCTCGTCATCGGCGCCCTCGGGTGGCAGCTCCGACCGGCGATCGGTGGCCTGGCGGCGGTGGGCTGCCTGGCCGTCCCGTATCTCCACGACCTGGCCAGGACGGGCCGCCTCGACGTGCCGGCCGCGACCCTCGCCCTGCTCTACGTGTGGATCGGCCTGCGCGCAGTCCGCCGGGGCTCGATCGGCCTCGCGATCGCGGCCGGCGCGATCTTCGCGCTCGGCTTCCTCGTCAAGGAGATCGCCCTGCCGTTCGCCCCCATCCCGAGCATCATCGGCCTTCTCGAGGGCCGGCCCCTGCCGCGGCTTGCCCGGGTCAGTGCGGCGATCCTCCTCGTCGCCGTGGCGGGCGTGGCGTGGTGGTTCGTCGTCTATGCCGGATACACCAACGAGGCGTACCGTCTCGGCACCCCGGCCTGGACGCTCATCCCGCTGACGATCGCGGCGGTCGGCCTGGGCATCGTGGGTTCGCTCGCCGAGCGCATCGCCGGGTCGTCCCGCGTCCTGGCGCGGGTGCGAGCGGATCCGGCGGATCCGGCGCAGCCGCCGGGGCGTCTGCGGGCCCACGGTCGGGAGCTCAGCGGCGCGATCGCCACCCTCGCCTGGTTCTTGGCGTTGACGTTCTTCTTCGGCCGCCAGCCCGAGCTCAAGGGCAACGGCCTCTTCCAGCCGACCCAGCTTCGCCTCTACCTCGAGACCTGGCTGCCGCAGCTGCTCGGCGTGGTCATGTTCGGGATCGTCGGGGTGGGCCTCGCCATCGTCGCGTGGTTCCGCACCTCGGGCGTGTACCACGCGGGCCTGACCATGCTCATGGTGAGTGCCGTCTGCAGCGCGCCACTCGTGCTCCTCGTCATGGCGGTGGGCGAGCCGCCGCGCAACTATCTGGCCCAGATCGGCATCCTGCTCACCCTTGGTGCGGCGGGCTGGTTCTGGTTCGCCCAGGCGCTGCTCCAGGTCCGGCGCGACCGGCTCACCCGATTCGGTCCGCTTGCTTTCGGGATGGGCATCGGCGCGACGGCCGGGCTGTCACTGGCGGTCCTCACGCCGCTGTCCGTGCGGCCCGGGGTCATCGGCGGAATCGCCCTCGGCGCGCTGGCCGGGGCCCTGGAGATCGTGCGCCGGCCGCTGCGGGCGCGGTTCGGGAACGGCCAGAACCTGGCGATCGCGGCGAGCATCGTGGCAACGTTCTTCGCCGGCACGAGCCTGCTGGCGGAGCACGCGTTGGCCCATCCCCAGTCCGCGTCCGCCAACGCGCGGGCGACGTCGATCATCACGGCCACGTCCTGGATCAGGGCCAACGAGCCGGCCGGGACGAAGGTCGGCTTCGGCTCCCTTCTCGGCTACGAGATGGCGCTGCTCCTCAAGGCCGACTATCCGATGGCCCAGATGGTCCAGAACCTCGTGGTCAGCGACCCGAAGAGTCCGGACGGCCTCGGAGTGCCCGGCATCGGCCCGATCCACGACTTCATCGCCGTGGATATCTCGCCGCGCCGAGCACTCGAGTTCCAGATCTTCCGCGCGAGCTCGTTCCAGAAGCAGATCCTGACGTCGGGCGTCCAGATCTACGTCTACACCATCGGGACCACGACGAGCGTGCCGTCGCTCGTCCCCGCGCTCACGCCGGACCACGGCTTCACGCTCCTCCAGCACTGGTCATGGCGGGGCAGCACCAAGCCCGACGCGATCCCTCTCGAGACGTACATCTTCGCCGTGGATCCGGCGCGGGTCGGCTTCGCGGACCGGCGGATGTACTTCACGCCCGATGCCCTCGACCGCCTGCTGGGGCTCCTGGAACGCGATCCCGCTGCGGCCCGAGTCGCGGCCGCGGACCTGGTGGGACGGGTCCAGGTCAGTGGGACCGACGCGCAGGATGCGCCGCTGCTCGCCCGCCTGAAGAAGCTCGCCGGCGGCTGAGAGCCCCGGGGGCCGGCTAGCTCGCGACGAGCTCCGCGAGAGCCGGGAGTGCGGTGCTGCGGACGGCGCGCGCGCCGTCGTCGTAGATGGTCTCGATCGCGTTGACCATGAGCTGGATGCAGAACCGGTCGTGGACGAGGTCGTGGCCGGCCCGGGCCAGCGTGTCGGCGAAGGGGTGGTCGCTCAGCAGGCGGGAGATCGCCGTGGCGAGGGCCGGGGCGTCGTGGGGCGGCACGAGCAGACCCGTCACGCCATCCTCGACCATCTCCGGGATGCCCCCGACGTTGGACGCGACGACCGGCCGCGAGAGTGCCATCGCCTCGAGGATCGTGAGGCCCTGGGCCTCTCGGTAGGACGGCAGGACGGCGACGTCGAGGGCGGCGGTCACCGCCGGCATGTCGTCGCGGCGTCCGGTGAAGACGACCCGATGGGCGATCCGCAGCTCGCGCGCCTGGGCCTCGAGGGCGTCGCGCCGGCTCCCCTCGCCGACGATGAGCAGGTGCGCGTTCGGGCAGGCCCGGAGCACGGCCGGCCAGGCCTCGAGGAGGGTCGGGTGGCCCTTCTCCGGCTCGAGCCGCGCGACGACACCCACGATCTGGGCACCCGGCTCCATGCCGTACTCCTCGTGGAGCGTGCAGCACGGCTCCTGGTGGTCGTAGCGCTCGAGGTCGACGCCGTTGTAGACGAGGCTGACCTGGGCGAGGCCGCCGCGTTCCTCCGCGATCTTGGCCACGATGGCCCGCGAAACCGCGACGAGACGGTCCATCGACGGGGTGAGGTCGCGCAGCGCCTCGCGATCCTCGCCCGACCGGACCCGCGAGGAGTGGACCGTCGAGACGATGTACGGCCGTGGATAGCCGCGCTCGGCCAGTCGCCGGACCGCGCGCGTGCCGACGATCTCGGCCCGGTACATGTGCTGGTGGACGACTTCCGGGGCGAGGACCGCGAGGTGCTCGGCCAGGAGCTCGACGGCGAGGTCGTCGTCCGGCTCGTCGATGACCAGCACCGGGACGCCCAGCCGGGCGAGCTTGCGGGTCGCGCTGCCGTGCGAGAGAGCCACGACGCTGACGTCGTAGCGCTCGCGGTCCATCCGCCCGAGGAGGCCGTAGAGGTGCTCCTGGGCGCCGCCGTTCGTGCCGGTCGCCAGGATCTCGAGGACGCGCACCCGGGGCGAGCCCGGGAGCTCCAGCCGCACGACCGGCTGGGTGCACGGATCGTCGGCGCCGGGGATCGTCATCGGCCGGCCGCCGCGGCTCGCGCCCGGGAGACGAGGATCCGCTCGATCGGCTCGTCCACGGCGCCCCACTCGTACTTGTACGACTCGTCGCCGCGCAGGAAATCGAGCCGGCCACGACCGGCGCCGATCGCCGCGGCGACGTACCGGGCCACCATGATCACGCCCGGCGACAGGTCCCGGGCATCCGGATCCAGCCCGGCGTTGTAGTAGCTGTACGAGCGGCCGTCGTCGAAGTGGATCGCCGCTCCGATCCGTCGCCCGTCGACCGTGAGGAAGCTCAGGCGCACGGGTCCGTCGGGTCCGAAGGCCTCGAAGAGGCGCCGGATGAACCGGCGGCTCGCGTCCCCGCCCGGGTTCGCCGGGAACAGGCCGCGCTCGCCCCAGCGGGCCTGGTGGAAGTCGATGAAGGCGGGCAGGTCCGCCAGCGGGTCCGCGGATTCCGCGAGGACCACCAGGCCGGCGGCCTCGGCTCGCCGGATCTTGCGCCGGATCTCGTGCCGCGCCTTCTTGTCGAGGGTGTCGAGGAACCCCTCGAAGTCCACGTTCTCGGGCAGTGTCACGACGGGGCACACGTCCTCCCGTTCCCGGACGACCGTCCAGCCGGCGGCCGAAGCGGCGGCCTCGAACGCATCGGCCAGCGCGTCGGAGGCCGGGTCGCCGCAGCGCAGCCGTCGGAGGTCCACGACATCCCAGGGGGTCGGATGGTCGTCCTCGGGGGCGGCCGGGGCCGCGAGATGGGAGACGAGGGCGGCGGCCACGGCCGGCAGGTCCGCCGGGCCGGCGAGGATCGTCGCGTAGTCGGCGTGGTACGACGCGCCGAAGAAGATGGCCTTGGCGGTGGGCTCGACCGGGGTGAGCGCCTCTTCACGGCCGTGCCGGATCGTCGAACGACCCTCGGCATCGCCCGGCTCGACCTCGTGGCGGTGCATCAGGGGCACGATCGCGACCGGGCCCGATCCGGCCGGCGCGGCCGGGTCCTCGACGAGGAGTGTCTCCTCGTGCGCCGAGGCCCCGTAGCCATCCCACCACGCGCGGTGGAACGCCCAGCGGCTGAACGGCGTCGCGAACGGGCTCCGGTCGACGAGCGCGTCCCAGACCGCGGGGCTGACCTCGCCCACGGAGCTTCGACGGATCGTGAGTCGGCCGGCCGGTCCGCGCGTCGCGA
>DASVIK010000258.1:0-5082 GCA_036382135.1 Candidatus Limnocylindrales bacterium
GGCTGGTGACCGGGATCGAGGGTCGGGACGCGCCCGCGGATCTCGCCGCGGGAAACGCCTCGGGCGACCTCGGTCACGTGGTCGACCGTGAAGCCGAAGTGCTCGAAGATCGTGGCCGCGGGCGCCGACGCGCCGAAGTGCTCGATCGACATGACCGCGCCGTCGTCGCCGGCCCAGCGCTCCCAGCCGAGCCCGATCCCCGCCTCGATCGTGAGCCGTCGCCGCGCAGCCGGCGGCAGGACCGCGTCACGGTACGCCGGTTCCTGGAACTCGAAGGCCTCCCAGCAGGGCAGCGAGACGACGCGGGTGCGGACCCCTTCGGCCTCGAGTCGCGTCGAGGCCTCCATGGCCAGCCCGAGTTCGGAGCCCGTGGCGACGAGGACGAGGTCGATCGCACCGGAGCCGCCCGAGGACTCGCGGACGACGTAGCCGCCCCGTCGGACGCCCTCTCGCGCTCGCTCCGCGGTCTCCGCGTACGTCGTGAGCTTCTGGCGGGTCAGGGCGAGCGCGACGGGTCCGTCCCGCCGCTCGACGGCGACGTGCCACGCGGCGGAGGCCTCGTTCGCGTCGCCCGGGCGGATGAACCACAGGTTCGGGATCGCGCGCAGAGCGGCGTAGTGCTCGACCGGCTGGTGGGTGGGCCCGTCCTCGCCGAGCCCGACCGAGTCGTGCGTCCAGACGTAGACGACGTGGATCCCCGCCAGGGCGGCGAGCCGCACGGAGCCGCGCATGTAGTCGCTGAACTGGAGGAACGTGGCCACGTACGGGATGAACCCGCCGTGGTAGGCGATCCCGTTGCCGACCCCGCCCATGGCGTGCTCGCGGACGCCGAAACGGAGGTTTCGCCCGGGTTCATCGGCGCTGAAGTCGGCGGCGCCCTTGACGTCGGTCAGGTTGCTCTCCGAGAGGTCGGCCGCGCCGCCGAACAGCTCGGGGACCGGGCCGGCGAGCGCCTGGATCGCGGCCTGGCTGACCTGTCGGGTGGCGAAGTCCTCGCCCACCGCGTACGTCGAGAGGCCCGCGTCCCAGTCGGGCCGGAGGGAGCCGGCCAGGCGCCGCCGCAACTCCGCGGCCTCCGCCGGGAACTCCGCGGCATACCGTTCGAGACGCTCCTCCCACGCGGACACGAGCGTCTCGCCCCGACCGACCGCCTCGCCCATGGCCGCCCGGACCTCGTCCGGGACGTAGAACTGGCGATCCGGATCCCAGCCGTAGGCCAGCTTGGTGAGCCGGACCTCCTCGGGGCCGAGCGGGGCGCCGTGGGCCTTCTGGCTGTCCTGCTTGTTCGGGCTGCCGAACCCGATATGGGTGCGCACCGCGATGAGCGATGGGCGGGGATCGGCCAGCGTCCGCTCGATCGCCGCGCCGATCGCCGCCACGTCGTTGCCGTCGTCGACCCGCTGGGTGTGCCAGCGATAGGCGTCGAAGCGCAGGAGGACGTCCTCGTCCCAGGCCATGGAGGTCGGCCCGTCGAGCTGGATGTGGTTGTCGTCGTAGAGGTACAGGAGCTTGCCCAGGCGCAGATGGCCGGCCAGGCTCGCCGCCTCGGACGCGATCCCTTCCTGGAGGTCGCCGTCCGAGCAGATCCCATAGGTCCGGTGGTCGATCACCTGGTGGCCGGGCCGGTTGAACTCCGCCCCCAGCCGTCGCTCCGCGATCGCCATGCCGACGCCGTTGGCGAAGCCCTGGCCGAGCGGGCCGGTCGTCGCCTCGACGCCCGACGTCAGCCCGTACTCCGGGTGACCCGGCGTCCGGCTGCCCCACTGCCGGAATCGCTTCAGCTCGTCGAGCGGGAGGTCGTAGCCGGTCAGGTGCAGGAGCGAGTAGAGGAGCATGCTCGCGTGGCCCGCGCTCAGGACGAACCGATCGCGGTCGGGCCACGTCGGGTCATGCGGCGCGTGGCGCAGGAATCGGGTCCACAGGGTGTAGGCCATGGGAGCCGCGCCCATCGGGGCACCGGGATGGCCCGAATTCGCCTGCTGCACGCCGTCGATCGACAGGGTTCTGATCGTGTCGATGGCCAGTCGGTCGAGTGCCTCGGCGGCGACGGTCATAGGGCTTGGACTCCGGTGCGGCCATGTGCTGAGCGAGTCGGGCTCGCCGCGACCGGCGGTCCGGGCTCCGGGATGGGGCCATCGTACCAGCGGGCCACCTCCCTCGACCGTTATGCTCGTCCCGATGGCTGGTCGACCCTCCGCCCCCGCGGTTCCCGCAACGCCGAGCGTGACTCACCGACCGCGCCCGGCGACCCGCATCGCCGGGGGCCTCCGCCGCGGGCGGGCGCGGCGACCATCGATCATCGTCCTCGGCGATCTCATGCTCGATGCCGTGCTCGCGCCGTCGCAGACGATGGTCCGCGGCACCGACGTGCCGGGCCGGGTCATGCTCCGCCAGGGCGGCTCCGCCGCGAACGCCGCGCGCTGGCTTGGTCGCCTTGGGATGCGGGTCCAGCTGATCTGCGCGGTCGGCCGGGACGGCGTCGGCCGGGCACTCGTGGACACCCTGCGGCGGGACGGGGTCGTCGTGCGGGCGACCCGTACGCGCCGGATGACGACCGGTCGGATCGGGGTCGTCGTCTCCTCGGTGAGCGACATGGTCGGCAGCGCCGAGCGCTCGTTCGTGGCCGACCGGGCCGCCGCCGATGCGCTCGCTCCCGCCGACCTGCGGTCCGCCTGGTTCCGCGGCGTGGACGTCCTGCACCTGCCCGCGTACTCGCTCCTCGGCGAGCCCCTCGGGTCCGCGGGGCGCTGGGCGGCCCAGCTCGCGAGGATCAACGGCGCGGCGGTGAGCGTCGACCTCGCCTCGAGCGGTCCGCTCCTCGCCGGCGGTCAGACCGCCGCCCAGGCGTTGCTCCGCTCCGTGGCGCCGGACGTGCTGTTCGCGACCGCGGCCGAAGCCGAGGCGCTGCTCGGCGGCTGGGCGCTCGAGGGCCTCCTGGCGTTCGCGCCGGTCGTCGTCATCAAGCGCGGCGCCCAGGGCGCCTCGATCCTCGCCCGCGGCGAGGGCATGACCCCCATCCGCTCCGACATCGCGACGCGACCGATCTTCTCGTCCGACACGACGGGCGCGGGCGATGCTTTCGATGCCGGCTTCCTCGCGGCGTGGCTCGAGGCGCGTACGAGCGGCCAGCCCGCGACGGAGTCGCTCCGGCGCGCGACGCTGGCCGGCCATCGGGTGGCCGCCCGGCACCTGGCCCGGGCTCCACAGGAGCTCGATATCCGCTGAGCGGACGCACCCGGCCTGTGCCGGCGGCCGTCGTTGGCCCTCGCGTCCGAGTCGTCGTTTCGCCCCAGATCGTCACCGGGTGACTGTCGTGGACAGGATCGATGCCCCGAAGGGCATCAAAGGCGGTCCGAGCGAAGGTTCCACGCACAACGTCGGGGTGGTCATTGGTGCAGGTCGCCACGACAGTCACCACATGACTGGGCGGTGCAGGATGGCGCCCGCCGGCCCTGGCCGGCGCACGTCATCGGGTACGCTCCGACGATGACCGACCGTGCCGTTCGCGACCGCCTCGACATCGCCCCGGAGGTGGCCGCCGCCCTCAGCCATGGGCGCGCCGTCGTGGCGCTCGAATCGACGCTCATCAGCCACGGCCTGCCGTACCCCCAGAACGTCGAGGTCGCCCGGGCCTCCGAGGCGGCTGTCAGGCAGGCCGGGGCCGTCCCGGCGACCGTAGCCGTCCGCGACGGGCGGTTCCTCATCGGCCTGGCGGACGCGGCCCTGGAAGCCCTCGCGACCGCACCCTCCGGCTCCGTCCGCAAGGCCGCCCGCCCCAGCCTGGCCGCCGCGCTGGCCGCCGGTGGCTGGGCGGCGACGACGGTCAGCGCCACGATGATCGCGGCGCACGCGGCGGGCATCGCCGTCTTCGCGACCGGGGGGATCGGCGGCGTCCACCGGGGCGCGGTCGGCGGTGCAACACCGTCGCTCGACATCAGCGCCGACCTCGGCGAACTCGCCCGGACGCCGATGGCGGTGGTCTGCGCCGGGCCCAAGGCGATCCTCGACGTCCGCCTCACGCTCGAGTATCTCGAGACGCACGGCGTGCCGGTGCTGGCGGTGGGGCAGGCCGACCTGCCCGGCTTCTACAGCCGCTCGAGCGGCATCCCGGCGCCCGCGTCGGTGCCCGACGAGGCCGCCGCCGCCGAGGTCGTGCGCACCCACCTGGGGCTTGCGCTCGGGTCCGGCATCCTCGTGTGCACACCCGTCCCGGCCGCGGATGCCCTGCCCGAGGCGAGCGCGCGGGCGGCGATCGAGCGGGCGATCGAGGACGCCGACACGGCCCATGTCGCCGGCCCCGCGCTGACGCCCTGGCTCCTGGCCCGCATCGCCGAGCTCACCGATGGCGCGTCGGTCCGCTCGAACACGGCGCTCATCGTGCACGACGCCGAGGTCGCCGGCCGCCTGGCGGTCGCCCTGGCGAGCGACGCCGGCTAGCCGGCCTTGCCCGCGTAGAAACGTTTCAGTTCCTTCGCGCGGCCCTCGAGGGTGCCAGGCTCGACCACGACGCTCGCCGCCACGACCCAGCTGGCCTGGTCCCAGCCCGCCGGATCGCCGCTCCGGGACCGTACCGGGCACCGGAGATCGACATGGACGGCCTCGTCCTCCTCGCCATCGTCGCCTCGCTGCTCATCCTCCTGGGTGCGGCCGCCGCGGCGTTCGGCGTCGACTCGCGCTTCACGCACGTCGCCTGACCGCCCGGCGCCCGCATTCCTTGGCCCTGCACCCGCCTCCCGTGGCCCTTCACCCCGTGAAGCTACCGGCCACGCGTGCACGTTCCTGGGTCTGTTCTCTTCACCCGGCGAAGGGATTCGGACACATCCTTCACGGGATGAAGGAATCGAGCGGTCTTCGCGTCGCGATGGGCCGTTAGCTTCACCACGTGAAGGCGCCTCGCGGCGCGCCTGGCCCTGCCCTGCGGATCCGCGCCGGCCTGCGGCTGAGGACATTCGTCCAGTCCCGGACCCGTCGGCGATCGATGGTGGACCACCCGTCGCGACCGCAGCATCCGACACGGCGACCGGGATCCAGTGAGGTCGACGATCCGATGGATCCCGCGAAGGATCCCGGACGCCTCCGCAT
>DASVIK010000259.1:0-1698 GCA_036382135.1 Candidatus Limnocylindrales bacterium
TGATCAGCGTCACGTCGCAGCTGCCCGCCCCCGCGGGGTCGGAGATGGTCGTCAGCGTGCGCTGGCCCTCGGCCCCGGGCGGCCAGAAGGGTCGTGTCGAGCTGCACCGCCGGACGAACGCGCCGAACGGCACCGAGGGAATCATCGCGTCGGTGGCCATCGACCCGGCGAAGCTTGCAGCCGGCGAAACCGAGGTGCGGTTGGTCGTCCCGCCGGGCTCGGCGCCATCGTTCGACGGGGCCGGCCTCGAGATCACCTACGTGATCCGGGTCCTGGTCGACCGACGATTCAGAACCGACGCGGCCATCGAGCGGCCGGTCGGAATCGTCTGACGGTACCGGCGCGCGCCGGTGCGAGGCAGCAACCCTGAATGTGGCGCAGAGGCGGCTTATGTTCTGGAACCAGGTCCACTTCATCCGACAAGAACTCGGTCGAGCACACGGGCTCAGTCTCATCCTCCTGCTGGCAGGGCCACTCCTGGCCTTCGCGGTGATCGCAGTCCTGCTCCAAGGCCCTCGCTGAGCAAACGATCCTGGCTCACCGCCTGATCGCCGCTCCGAGGTTGCGGATCAGGTTGAGCCCCGCGGCCACCTCCTCGCGCGGGGCGTAGGGGCCGGGCATCAGGAAGCACGGGCGCGCGGCCAGTGCCATTCCGTCGATTCGACCCCATGGCTCCGGGATATGCCGACCGGCGCACGCCTCGGCCGTGCGCTTGTAGACAAAGATGACCGCGGCCGGCCGCCAGATCGCGACCTTCTGGAAGAGCGGGCCGACCCCCGCCCGAAGCTCGGTCTCCGTCGCCGTGTCGCGCGGGGTGGGGAGCTTGAGGAGATCCGTGATCCCGTGGCCCGCCGCGACCAGCGCGTCGTCGGCGGCGGCGAGATCCGTCTCGGCAGGCAGGATCCGGGCGACGACCAGGCGGCGCCAGGACGACTGCCCGAGGCGGCCGCGATGGTAGTGGCCGGCCTCGACGCTGACCGGCGACGGGTTGAGCCCGACGAACAGCAGGCGACCCGGTTCGGGCGGCAGGTCTGCCAGCGTCTCCACGGGAAGGCCGTCGATCACGAGCGTGATCCGGTGGTCCTCGCTTCGTTCGTTCACGGACGGAAGCGTAGGGGATGCCCCGCCTCGTGGGCCGCCCGAGATCGTCGAGCCCGGCCGCGTTGTTCGCCGCGACCGGGCCAGGCGAAACGTCCTACGAGGCGCGTCCGATCGCGGTCGCCTCCGGCACCTCGACCAGCCGGCCCGTGCGGACGTCGTAGAGGTACCCGTACACGGGGATCCGGCCGGGCACGAGCGGGTGATCCCGGATCCGCCGGACGTCGTCGACGACGCTGCCGGCCTGGTCGGCGATCGTGAGCCAGTCGATGTACGCGCCCTCGGTGGATCCCGGGCCGGGCCCGACATCGCGGAACCCATCCGGTCCGAGCGCGGCGGTCTCGAGGCTGCTTGCGAGGAGGCCCCGGATCGCCTCGTCCGTGAAGAACTCCATGCCGCAGTCGGTGTGGTGGACGACGAACCACTCGGCGGTTCCGAGGAGCTTGTAGGAGATCACGAGCGAGCGGATCGCGTCGTCGCTCGCGCGGCCGCCGGCGTTGCGGATCACGTGCGCGTCGCCCTCGTGCAGGCCCGCGTACTTCGCTGGGTCGAGCCGGGCATCCATGCAGGTGAGGATCGCGAACCGGCGGGCAGGCGGCA
>DASVIK010000260.1:0-2235 GCA_036382135.1 Candidatus Limnocylindrales bacterium
TCGAGGATGTACAGGACGCCCATGAGGGTCGTCCCGATCTGGGTCGCCAGCCGGATCCGCTGGGCTTCGCCGCCCGAGAGCGTCGTGGCCGGCTGCCCGAGGTGCACGTAGCCGAGGCCGACGTCGTGGAGCGTCTGGAGCTTCGCCCGGATGGCCGGTACCGGACTGAAGAAGTCCAGCGCCTCCTCGATCGTCATCTCGAGGACGTCGGCGATCGAGCGGCCCTTGTAGTGGATCTCGAGCGCCTCGCGGTTGTAGCGCTGGCCCTTGCAGACCTCGCATGGGACGTACACGTCGGGCAGGAATTGCATCTCGATCTTGAGGATCCCGTCGCCCTTGCAGTTCTCGCACCGGCCGCCCTTCACGTTGAAGCTGAAGCGGCCCGGCCCGTAACCGCGCACGCGGCTCTCAGGGACGCCGGCGAACAGCTCCCGGATCGTGCCGAACAGCCCCGTGTACGTGGCCGGGTTGGAGCGCGGCGTCCGCCCGATGGGGCTCTGGTCGATCTCGATGATCTTGTCGATGTGCTCGACGCCCTCGACGGCATCGTGCGCGCCCGGCTCGTCGCGGGCGCCGTTGAGCTGCTTGGCCAGGGAGCGATAGAGGATGTCGGTCACGAGCGTGCTCTTGCCGGAGCCCGACACGCCGGTGACGGCGACGAAGCAGCCGAGCGGGAAGGATGCGTCCACGCCCCGCAGGTTGTGCTCGCGCGCCCCGCGGACCACGAGCGACTTGCCGCTGCCGGACCGGCGCTGGCTCGGGATCGGCACCGCACGCTCGCCGCGCAGGTACGCCCCGGTGATCGAGCGCGGCTCGGCGAGGACCACCTCGAGCGGCCCGTTGGCGACGATCTCGCCGCCGTGCTCCCCCGCTCCGGGTCCGATGTCGAGGACCCAGTCCGCGGTCCGGATGGTCTCCTCGTCGTGCTCGACCACGAGGACCGTGTTGCCGAGATCGCGCAGCCGGGTGAGCGTGGCGATGAGCTTGGCATTGTCGCGCTGGTGGAGGCCGATCGTGGGTTCGTCGAGGATGTACAGGACGCCCATGAGGGTCGTCCCGATCTGGGTCGCCAGCCGGATCCGCTGGGCTTCGCCGCCCGACAACGTGACGCTCGTCCGGTCGATCGTGAGGTAGTCGAGGCCGACGTCGACGAGGAATCCGAGGCGCCCGGCGATCTCCTTGACGAGCTGGCGGGCGATCGTCCGCTCGCGTTCGCTGATGAGCCCCGGCAGGCCGGCGACCCACTCGAGCGCCTCGGTGACCGACAGCTCGGCCACGTCGCTGATGTTCCGGCCATCGATGCGCACGGCGAGCGGCCCCGGCTGGAGCTTCTTGCCACCGCACGCCGGGCACGGCCGCGAGACCATGAACTTCTCGAGCTCGGTCTTGATGTACTCGGATTCGGTCTCGCGGTAGCGCCGCTCGAGGTTGCTGACGAGGCCCTCGAACGTGGCGGTGTACGTGTTCTCGCCCCGCTCGTGGCGGTAGCCGATGACGACGCGCTCGTCCTTGGGCGCGTGGAGGAGGTACTCCATCGCGTCGGCAGGCAGGTCGCGGACCGGCGCGTCGTAGTCCCAGCCGTGGGCCGTGCAGATCGCCTCGAGGATCTTCGAGCGCCAGGACTCCTCCATCGGCAGCCTCGACCAGGGCACGAGGGCCCCGTCGCGCAGGCTCTTGCCGCGATCCGGGATGAGGAGATCCGGGTCGATCTCGAGGCGCGTCCCGAGGCCCGTGCAGGCGGGACAGGCGCCGTGCGGCGAGTTGAAGCTGAAGTTGCGTGGCTCGAGCTCGTCCATCGTGAACCCGTCGTACGGGCAGGTGAACCGCTCCGAATAGCGTCGCTCCTCGAACTGGGCCTCCTCGCCCTCGCGGGGCACCGGCGCGATGACGACGATCCCCTCCCCGAGCCGGAGCGCGGTCTCGACGCTGTCGGCCAGGCGGGTGGCGTCGGGGTCGGGCACCGTGACGCCGGCCGCGTCGAGCGGGCGACCGGACGCCGGGTCGCGCGGCGCGCCCTCCGGAGCCTCGGCGTGGTGGACCACGTAGCGGTCGACGACGACCTCGATGGTGTGGCGCTTGTACTTGTCGAGCGGCCGGGTATCGGCCAGGTCCATCGTCTCGCCATCGACCCGGACACGGACGAAGCCCTGCCGGCGGGCCCCCTCGAATACCCGGTCGCCCTCGGTTCTGCGGTCCTTGATGAGCGGGCCCAGGACGACGAGCCGGGTCCCCTCG
>DASVIK010000261.1:0-5510 GCA_036382135.1 Candidatus Limnocylindrales bacterium
CCTCGGCGCTGTACGGGCCGACGTACAGGACCTGGGCGCACAGGCCCTCGGCGAACCGCTCGAGGTGCGCCGCCCCGAGCGCCGCGACCGGCTTCCTGCGACCGAGCCCGTCGCTGGCGCGGGCGAACCACTCGGGGGTCACCGCGTCGGACTGGGCGATCATCGCCGTCCAGTGATAGTCGGCCTTGCGCTCCGTCGTGAAGGCGGCCATGTCGTCCGCCCACCAGAGTCCCTCGAGGGCGCCGACCCGGTAGACCAGGCCGAGCTCCTTCTTGAGGGCGAACTTGAGCGTGTAGCTCAGGCCGTACAGGGCCTCGATCGCGTTCTTGTAGTCGGTCGACGTGTTCGGGTCGCCGTGGCCGTCGATCATGATGAACGTGAGATCTGGCACCTGGACCACCTCGGGTCCGCGGGCCGACGCGCGATAGAGGTCCTTCGGGTCGAGTTCCCGGATGGGCACGGCAAGGGCGACGGTCATCTCGGTTCCTCCGTTCTGGCTCCTGAGGGGAGGACGCCGACGAGCGTAGGGAGCCGACAGGTCCATGACGAGTGCCAGAAGGCCCGCTCGGCCTCGCCACGGGCTGGGATCCAGCCGCACCTTGACGTCCGCGGTAACATAGACCGACAGTCGGTTTGTTATTGGCAGAACCATGCCGCGCACATTGGATCCCGAAGCCCACGCCGTCCGGCGCGATGCGTTCATCGATGTCGCCCAGCGCCTCATCCAGGTCAAGGGCTACGAGCAGATGAGCATCCAGGACGTCCTCGACGAGCTCGACGCGTCCCGGGGCGCCTTCTACCACTACTTCGATGCGAAGGAGGAGCTGCTCGCCGCGGTCGTGGAGCGCATCGCGGCCACCGCCACCGCCACCCTGGAGCCGATCGTCGTCGATCCGGATCTGACCGCGATCCAGAAGTTCGAGGGGATCTTCGCGGGCCTCGCCCGCTGGAAGGGCGAGCGGCGCGAGCTCATGCTGGCCATCCTCCAGGTCTGGCTCTCGGACGACAACGCGATCGTGCGGGAGCGGTTGCGCAAGGACACCGTGGTGCTGATCGCACCGCTCCTGGCCACGATCCTGCGGCAGGGCAACGCCGAGGGCACGTTCTCGGTCAGCTCCCCGGACGAGGCCGCGCGCGTGCTCATCTCGCTCATCCAGGGCTCGGGCGACATCGCCAGTGAGCTTTTCTTTGCCCGGCAGGCGGGCACCGTCGAGTTCGACGTCGTCGAGCGAGCGTTCGCGGCCTACAGCGAGGCGCTCGAGCGGATCCTCGGCGTGTCGGCGGGATCGCTCAACCTCGCCGACCCCGCGACCCTGCATGACTGGTACGACTGACCACCACCCCGGAACGAGGAGTCCCCATGACCGCGATCATCCAGACCGAGAAGCTGACCAAGTCCTACGGCGAGCACCGCGGCATCATCGACGTGGACCTGACCGTCGAGCAGGGCGAGGTCTTCGGCTTCCTGGGGCCGAACGGCGCGGGCAAGACGACCACTATCCGCCTGCTCCTCGACCTCATCCGTCCCACGCGGGGCCATGCGCGCGTCTTCGGCATCGAGAGCTCTGCCGACCCGGTGGCCATCCACCGGCGCGTCGGGTACCTGCCCGGCGAGTTCGCCCTGTACGACCGGCTGACCGGCGCCCAGACGCTCGAGTACTTCGCCAACCTGCGCGGCGGGGTCGACAGCGCCTACCAGGCGTCGCTCATCGAGCGCTTCGACCTCGACCCGTCACGTCGCTTCCGCGAGTACTCCAAGGGCAACAAGCAGAAGGTGGGCGTCGTCGTCGCCCTCCAGCACCGGCCGGAGCTGCTCGTCCTCGACGAGCCCACCGCGGGCCTTGACCCGCTGGTCCAGCAGACGTTCTTCGCCACGCTGCACGAAGCCGTCGCCGACGGGGCGACGGTCTTCCTCTCCAGCCACATCCTCTCCGAGATCGAGAAGAGCTGCGAACGCGTCGCCATCATCCGCGAGGGGCGGATCGTGAAGCTCGATACCGTCGAGGGCCTGCGCGACCTCGCCCACCACCAGGTGGAGCTCCGCTTCGCCGGGCCCGTGCCGGAGGCCGCGTTCGCGTCGCTGCCCGGCGTGAGCGACGTCGTCCTCGACGACCACGTCCTGCGCATGCGGGTAGCGGGAGCGATCACCCCCGTCGTCCAGGCGGCCGCGCGCTACGAACTCCTCGACTTCGTCTCGCGCGAACCCTCGCTGGAGGAGACGTTCCTCGCCCAGTACGGCCACGACGCCGCCGAGGTGACCAGCCATGGCCGTTGACGCCGGAGCGCCGCGTCGCACCGCCGCGGCGAGCTTCCCCCCGATCCCGCTCCAGCGCCGCCTCTACGGCTTCGGGAGCATCTACGGCAAGACCGTCCGCGATTCCCGGCTCGCGTTCATCATCGCCGCCGGCATCTTCGGGGGGCTGGCGCTCGTCATGGGCGCCGCCATCGGGACGGTCTTCCCGACCCTGGCCGCACGTCTCGAGGTGGGCAAGCTCATCGGGAGCATGCCCGCCTCCATGGTCAACCTGTTCGGCAACGCCACCCTGATGGGTCCGAAGCTCGGCACCCTCGGCGGCTACATGAGCTGGAAGTACGGGGCCATCTTCGCCCTCGGCACGGCGCTCTGGTCGATCCTCGCGCTCTCGGGAACGCTCGCCGGCGAGGCAGCCCGCGGGAGTCTCGACTTCGTCGCCGCGGCGCCCTTCGGCAAGCGCCGCATCGCCCTCGAGAAGCTGGCCGCCCACTTGACGATGCTCTGGCTCGCGATGGCCTTCATCGCGGTCATGACCGTCGTCAGCTCGAACGCCTTCGGCTCCGCCTCGCTCGGCGACCAGATCCCGCCGCTGTCCGCCGTCGGGTTCGCCCTGTGGGTCGGCTTCATCGCGATGTGCTTCGGCGGCCTCGCCCTCGCCCTGGCGCCGGTCCTGGGCCGCTCCGGGTCGGCAGGCGTCGCCGGGATCGTGATGATCGGCCTGTGGGCGGCGAGCGGCCTGGACCTCGGCGGGCCCCTCGTGGCCCTGAGCCCGTTCCACTGGACGACCGCCCATATTCCGCTCGTGGGCCTCTACGACTGGCCGGGGCTTGCGCTCGTCGGGCTCGTCGCCATCGTGCTCCTCGCGATCGGGATCGAGCTGTTCAGCCGCCGCGATCTCGGCGTCACGTCGGGCCTCTCGCTCCCGGCACTGCCCGCCGCGGTCCTCGGCGTCCGTGGGCCGGTGAGCCGGGCACTCGGCGACATGCTCCCCCGGGCGCTCTCGTGGGGAATCGGGTTCGGCCTGATGGGCGCACTCCTGGCGTCGCTGGTCGGCTCGTTCGCGGACCAGATCGGGAAGGACCCTAACCTGTCGAAGATCTTCGCCGGGATCTTTCCCGGATTCGACTTCGCGACCGCGGGCGGCTGGCTCCAGCTGTACGTTGCGCTCTTCTACATCGCCGCGGGCTTCGCCGGGGCGACGCTCGTCTCGAAGTGGGCATCCGACGAGACCGACGGCCGTCTCGAGGAGATCCTGTCCGCCCCGATGTCGCGCGCCCGATGGGTTCTCGCCGGCGGGGTCGGGGCGATCCTGGCGGTCGTCGTGATGACGGTCGTGCTCGCACTCGGGATCGGGCTCGGCGCAGCGGCCGGGGGTTCCACAGCGGGAGACGCGATGATCGGGACCGCGTCGCTCGGCCTCTTCGCCCTCGCCATCGTCGGGATCGGCGTAGCGATCGGCGGGCTGTGGCGGACGTCGCTCGCCGCCGAGATCGCCGCCCTCGTCGTCGTCGCGACGTACCTCATCGACCTCCTGGCGCCGCCGCTCAAGCTGCCCGACTGGTTCCACCAGCTCGCGCTGACGGCGCACATGGGCCAGCCGATGATGGGCCGGTGGGACGTCGCCGGCGTCGTCGCGTGCCTGGTGATCGGGATCGGCGGGATCCTGCTCGGCGCCTGGGGGGTGACGCGGCGCGACATCGCACGGTGAGGTCGGCCGGCGGGCGCGCGGCGATCCCGCCCGACGGCCCGGACGGACCGGATCCAGGCCCGGGCCTGGGCCGCCGTGTCAGCGACGCTCTGCGTCTCACCGCCCGCGCCAGATGCGCCGGCGCGCGGGAAGATCGGGTCACGGACTGCTTGCGGCCGCCGCGGCGGTCTCGGCGAGGATGAGCGTCCCCGCGGGGCCGGCCATGCCGCCGAGGCCTGCCGGGACAAGGAACTGCGAGCCGTGCTCCGGCAGGCCGGGGTAGCCGGCGAGCTGCACCAGGAGCTCGGACCGTGCACCGTCGAACAACCCGGGGAGCGCCGACAGGCCGCCGCCCACGACGATCAGCTCGGGAGCGAGCGCATAGACGAGCGAGCGCACCCCCGCGGCCAGGTAGAACGCGACAAGAGCGGCCGCGGCGGCCCGGTCCGCACCCTCGAGCGCCTCGGCTCGGCGGCCGAAGCGGGCCGCGATCGCCGGTCCGCTCGCCATCCCCTCGAAGCAGTCGCCGTGGAACGGACACGCGCCGGCGAACGTGTCGCCGGGCCGGCGCGGAACGACGAGGTGACCCATCTCCGGGTGCCCAAGGCCGTGGAGGAGCCGGCCTTCCACGACGGCCCCGCCGCCGATACCGGTCCCGAGGGTGAGGTAGATGAACGACCGGAACCCGCGCGCAGCTCCCCAACGGCCTTCCGCGAGCGCCGCCGCGTTCACGTCCAGGTCGAACCCGACCGGCACACCGAACTCCCGAGCGACCGGACCGACTAGATCGGTACCCGACCAGCCCGGCTTGGGGGTCGTCGTGATCCAGCCGTACCGGGGATGGCCCTCGCGCAGCTCGACCGGTCCGAACGATCCGATCCCGATCGCGTCGAGCCGGGTCCCTGCGTCGACCGCACGCCGCAGGAAGGCCACCGCTGCGGCGACCGTGTCGGCCGGCCCCGTGACCTCGATCCGCGCCGTGTCGACGATCGCCTCGGGCCCGGTGCCGATGACGCAGACGAACTTCGTCCCGCCCCCTTCGATCCCGCCGTACATCGCCTGCCTCAGGTCTCCGCCCGCTTGGGCTACGACCCCGGCGCCGGACTCCGCCACGACGTGTAGCGGGGCGGCCAGGCGTCCGCGTCGGCGCGCTCGCCGAACACCGCGTGATCGATGGAGAACTCGAAGAGCCGGTAGCCGTCCGCGGCGAACGACCATACAGCCGCCGCCGCGGCGGTCAGCGCCGGGTCCTCCACCGCCTGCGCGCGGCCGCGGACGAGGAACTCGTGCGGGACGGCCGGATCCTGGTGCGCATGGAGCGCGTACCGCCCGTCGACGTCCAGGTCGGTGGTCTTCGCCGAGCCGACCATCATGAACGCCACGAGGCGGCCCTCCACGATCTCCACGTAGATCGGATGGATCCGGGGCGGGGCGTCGCCGCGGACCGTCGCGAGCAGCGCCTCGCCGGTGCCCGACCGCTTGAGGAGGCCCTGCCCACGCGCCGCCAGTTCCGGGGCCGCGGCGGCGAACGCATCCCAGGTGACCATCCGCGTTCGCTCCCTCATGGCT
>DASVIK010000262.1:0-5504 GCA_036382135.1 Candidatus Limnocylindrales bacterium
CCCACGGGCGCCATCGTGAGCAGCTCCACGCGGCCAGCGTGGGCGCCGTCCGGCTCTCGGAGGCGATCCGCGAGCGCGACGATGGCGTGGAGCTCGTCGGCCAGTTCCGCACCCTGATCGAGGCCCACCGCGCGGCCGGGTCCGCCCGCGCGGCGGCACTCCTGGCGACGGACGCGCTGCCGCTCGACGAGATCTGGCTGGTGGAGCCGCTCGTGGCGGCAGGTGCGGCCGCTTCGGCGCCGGCCGGGTCTTCGGCCCCGGAAGCTCGCGCCGCAGTGGTCTCCGAGGCCGCGGTGGCCTCGGCCGTCTGAGCCCGGGTCGCGGCCCGGGCGTCGATCAGAGGCTCGAGAGAGCGATCCGCAGGGCGTCGGCACCATGCTTGGCGTACGGGCCGGAGGCGACGATCGCGTAGCGCTCGATGAACCGGTCCCAGAGGCGCTCCGACTCGGCCGTGATGTGCGGCTCCCCGAGCAGCTGGACGGCCGCGTCGCCGGCCACGATCGCCGCGATGAAGCGCCCGGCGGCATCGAGGTGTTCGCGCTGGACGAGTGTCGCCGCGCTGATCGTTTCCGTCGCCGTCGTCATCTACGTGGTTCCTTCGGGCTTGTCGAGTCGATGCCGCGACGATGCGCCCCGCCGATCCGGGCCGCCCTCCCCCGAAGGTCCGCCCCCCGGCCTCGGCCGTCATGGCCGCTCGTCACGCGGATGGATGAGGGAGGTCCAGTGCGGTCCGGGGCGGTCGGCGAGCACCGCGCTGGCGCGGCTTTGACGACCCCTACCGGACGCGGCCCTTGACGCGGGGCTCCGCGGCCCCACAATCCGGGCACGAGTGGAGGAAGCGATGTGGCGCAGGCCCTGACGAACCAGGAAGTGGTCGAGCGCTACGCGCGCGCCTCGGCGGCCAACGACCTCGAGGAGATGGCGCTGCTGCGGCACGCGGACTGGGTGTCCGACTGGCCGCAATCCGGCGAACGCGTCCACGGCAGCGAGGCGTACGACGAGATCCGCAAGCACTACCCGGGCGGCCACCCTTCGACCGAGTTGAGCCGGGTCATCGGAAGCGAGGACCGCTGGGTGGTCACGCCCGGCAACACGGTGCTCAAGGTCGTCGGCAGCGGCGACGTCTGGTGGGGCGAGTGGCGGATGACGTACCCCGACGGCCAGCTCTACCACGTGATCGACCTCATCGAGCTGCGCGACGGCCTCGTCCGTCGTGAGACGGTCTATTGGGCTCCGCCCTTCGAGGCGGCCGAGTGGCGACGCCCGTTCGTCGAACCGACGCGGAGGGCGACCGACCAGGACCCGCGCTGAGCGCGCTATCGCGACGCCATCGGCACCCGACGTGCGCCCGGTTGCGGCGCCTGTAACCCGGACGCAACCGGCGGCGGCCCACACGTAACCCGCACGCCACCAATGGGCCACCCCGTCAGGCCTCGATTGTCACCGCCCGGCAATCCACCATCGGGGATGGCGACACCGGTGCGTTTGAGAGGAACCGGCCCGCCCGCGAGATCGCATCGTCACGGGAGGCACCATCGATGATTCGAAGGATCCGGTTGCTGGGCGCCGTGCTCGGCATCTCAGGCGCGCTCGTCGCCGCGCTGCCCGCGACGGCCGCGGCCGCCGAGCCAGGCCAGATCGACCACGGTGACACGGCCTGGATGCTCGCCTCCACGGCCCTGGTGATGATCATGCTGCCCGGCCTGGCCCTGTTCTACGGCGGGCTCGTCCGGCGCAAGAACGTCCTCTCGACGATCATGCACAGCTTCTTCGGGTTGGCCCTCGTCAGCGTGGTCTGGGTCCTCGTCGGGTTCAGCCTGGCCTTCGGGCCGGACGTGAACGGCTGGGGCCTGATCGGCGGACTCGACTATGTCGGCTTCATGAACGTGGGACTCCAACCGAGCACGGTCTACGCCGTGACGATCCCGTTCCTGCTCTTCGCCGCGTTCCAGCTGATGTTCGCGGCGATCACCCCGGCGCTCATCACCGGCGCGTTCGCCGAGCGCAAGCGGTTCGGCGCGTTCGTCGTGTTCACGGTCCTCTGGTCGATCCTGGTCTACTCGCCCATCGCCCACTGGGTGTGGTCGGCCGACGGCTGGCTGTTCAAGGCCGGCGCGCTCGATTTCGCCGGCGGAACCGTCGTTCACATCAGCTCCGGGGTATCGGCCCTGATCGTGGCGATCCTCATCGGCAAGCGGGCGATGAACGGCGACAACCGGGAGCCGCATGACGTGCCCATGACGGTGCTCGGGGCCGGCCTCCTGTGGTTCGGCTGGTTCGGGTTCAACGCCGGATCCGCCTTGAGCGCGGGTGGACTGGCCGCGAGCGCGTTCGTCGTCACCAACACGGCCGCCGCCGCCGCGACGATCACCTGGGTCGGCGCGAGCTACCTTCACAACCGCAAGGTCAGCGTGGTCGGGGCGGCCTGCGGTTCCGTGGCCGGTCTCGTCGCCATCACGCCGGCGTCCGGCTTCGTCACCCCTGGTGGAGCGCTGGTCATCGGCCTGGTCGCGGGCGCCCTGTGCTACAGCGCCACGCTGCTGCGGGCGCGCTCGACCGTCGACGATGCCCTCGATGTCTTCGCGGTCCATGGGGTCGGCGGGATGTTCGGAGCGGTCGCCACGGGCGTGTTCGCGACGTCAGCGGTCCAGGAGGCGTACAAGGGCCTGGTCGACGCGAACCCGGGTCAGGTCGGCATCCAGCTCCTGGCCGTCGGCGCGACGATCGCGTACGCGGTCGTGGCCACGTTCGTCATCGTCAAGCTCGTCGACGTGGTCCTCGGGATCCGCGTGCCGTCGCACCAGGAGGAGACCGGCCTCGACCTGGCCGTCCACGGCGAGGCCGCCTATCAGGTCTGACCCGGGCCTGAGGTCTGTGCGCCGAGCGCCTGGAGGGGGCGCGTCGAGCCCTCGATGTCGGTGAACAGGAAGGTGGTCGCCCCGGTCGCCAGGGCCGCCGGATCAGGCCGTCGCGGCGTCAAAGGACGGGCCTGCGGGAGTGGTACCCATGTCCCGGATGGTACGCGGCGCCGGCCGCCCGGAATCCCGGTGCCGTACCGCACCGGTGGCACCGTGGGAGGGTACTTTCGGACCGGGGGCTCCGTACTCCGTGGGGTGTACGAAGTGACGAGGAAGGAGTACCTTCCGGGCGCGTGGGGGCTTGGGTCTGGCGGCTTCGCCCAACGAGCCTCCGACGCACAGTAGCCTCGCGCACAGGAGGTGGTCGTGACCGACCGGATCTACCGGGCCCTCGTGGGCCTCACACAGCCGATGGCCCAGCGTGGCCAGGGTCTCGCCGAGTACGCACTCATTCTTGCTCTCATCGCAATCATCGCCATCGTCGCACTGCTCTTCCTCGGCGGCCAGACCTCCAAGATCCTCAGCAGCCTCGGGAAGTCGATCTGATCGACCGATCGAACCTGCACAGGGAATGAACGACCCCGCCTCGAATGAGGCGGGGTCTTCGTTTGTCTGGCGGCGCGGCAATGCCCGGCGCCGAGCGGAGGGCGATGGCGCGCCGACCGCGCGGTGCTCGGCCCGCCAGCACTAAGAGGCTCGGACAGCCGCCTGGCTGCGTATCGCTCACCGACGGAGCACGACGCGGTCGACGGCAGCCGGTTCGCGTCGGTTGACGGCGAGTTCCGGCGACACGTCTGTTCGGCCGGACGGTCGATCTGCGCGTCGAGGCGCCGACGCGGGTGCTCCGCGCTGCATGGCGCTCGCCACACGGGCATCGCGCAGTTCGGTGCGGGGCGGACAGCGGGGGCGGTCATGGGCCGGCGATCGCGCGCCGGGGAGCCCGGGGCGACGGCGCAGGCGCGGGTCCCGACCGCCAACCACGGGGCATGGCATCATCGGCCCATGGCTGAAGCACGACGCCTGCGTCTCGGGCTCATCGGGACGGGCTGGATCACCGCGCGACACCTGCCGGTCCTCGCGGGGCTCGGCCGGACCGAGCTCGTCGGCGTCGTCGCCCGCGACCAGGCACGGGCCGCCGCGGTGGCCGCGTCGTGGGGCGGCGCGGGCTACGACGACCTGGGCCGGATGCTCGACGAGCAGTCCCCCGACGTCGCGTTCGTGTGCCTCCCTCCCGACCGGTCGCCGGCGGCCTGCGCGGAGCTCATCCGGCGCGGCATCCCGTTCCTCACCGAGAAGCCGCTCGGCGCCGTCGCCGGGGACCCGGAACGGATCGCGGCGTCCCTGGCCGGCTCGCGCCTCGTCACGGCCGTCGGCTACCAGTGGCGCGGCTTCGACTTCCTGCCCGAGCTGCGCGCCCGGCTTGCGAGCCACCCCGCCCACCTCCTCCTCGCGCGCTGGACCGGTCCGACCCCCGGGCCGAGCTGGTGGCGGCACGTGGCGGAGAGCGGCGGCCAGGTGGTCGAGCAGGCGACCCATCTGTATGACCTCGCGCGGCTCCTCCTCGGCGAGGGCCAGGTCCTGGCCGCCGCGTCGAGCCGCCATCCGCGACCGGCGTTTCCGGACGCCGACGTCGACGACGTCGCCACGGCCGTCGTCCGCTTCTCATCGGGGGCACTGGCCTCGTTCACCAGCTCGTGCCTCCTGCCCTCGGCGGCCGTCGAGTTCGACCTCGTGTCCGAGGGCTGGCGCTCCACGATCCGGCTCGCCGACACGCCCGACGGCCCGAGCTGGACGCTCACCCTCGAGGACGAGAGCGGGCTGACCGTCCGGACCCCGGGTCGCGACCCATACGAGGTCCAGGCCGAGGCCTTCCTCGACGCGGTCCGGGATGGCGATCCGGGCCGGGTCCTGTCGAGCTACGGCGACGCGCTGCTCACGGACCGGCTCACCCGGGCCGTCGTTACGGCCACCGGGTCGACCGGCTAGGGCCACCTCCGGGCGCCGCGAGCTGGGACGCGGGTCCCGATCCACCACGCGCCGACCGATTCGTTGAGGGGCGGTTGAGGGTCGACCCACCCCCCGACCCGCCTCGCCTCTTGGGCCTGCGGCGGATGCTCGGGTCATGAACAGGGATGAGAAGGACCAGCGACGCGCCGGCACGGCGATCGTCCATGAGCTGAACCGCGAGCTCGCGGAGGTCGAGGCGGCGATCGCGCTCGTGCGCTCCGGCGTGGCCGGCGAGGTCAGCCTAACCAACCTGCGATACGGCGAAGAGGTCCTGAGCCAGATCCGGGCGCGCGGCGCCGATCACGGCGTCCTGCTCGAACCGATCCCCTGGCCGGAGGACGCCGGGTGCGATCTCGACGTGCGGCGCATCGATGACTGACACCGGCTCCGCCCAGGTCCTGCTGGTCGAGGACGACGAGCCGCTGGCCGCGGTCGTCGCGCGACACCTCAACGCGCACGGCCTCCCGACCGAGGTCGTGACCTCGACCGAGGAAGCCGAACGACGGCTGGACGCCGGCCTTCGGCCAGGCCTCGTTCTGCTCGACATCAACCTGCCCGGCGAGACCGGCTGGTCACTCCTGCGCGGGAGGGCGTACGCGGCCGCCGGCCGACCTCGGGTCATCGTCGTCAGCGCGACCC
>DASVIK010000263.1:0-7744 GCA_036382135.1 Candidatus Limnocylindrales bacterium
CCCATCGGCGGGCGACGGCTGGGCGTGGTGGTCCGACGAGCTCGACCGCTGGAGGGCCGTGGCTCCTGCCGATGCGCTCGTCGGCGGGTCCTCGCACTGCGTCGTCGCATTCGAGGGCGGCTTCGTCGCCGGCGGCGCCGGAGCCGACGGGCGGTTCGGGATCTGGACGAGCGCCGACGGCCGTCGCTGGACCGCGTCCGCGCCGGCTGGCGACCCTGCCGGCATCGCGCTCGATCTCGCCGCCGACGGGCCCTGGATCGTGGCCGTCGGGCCCCCGTTCGAAGGTGGTTCGGGCTTCGCGGTCTGGATCGGCGCCGCGACTCCCTGACGGGACCGGCTATCCTGCGGCGGTCCGGGCTCGACGAGCCCGCGTGGCGGGAGGTCATCGATGCCCAGGAAGGCGCTTGCCGCATCGAAGTTGCGTGACCGCCTGCTGGTCGAGCCAGGCTCGCGGGTCCGCCTCGCCGGGCGGGATCCCGCCGCGACGCACGGCTGGACCAAGGAGACGGCGGTGGCCAAGGTCGCCGCCGACCTGGAACGCCTGACGGCCGTGCAGGAACGGTTGTGGGCCGAGCGCAAGCAGCGGGTGCTCGTGATCCTCCAGGGCATCGACGCGGCCGGCAAGGACGGCACGATCAAGCACGTCATGACCGCCTTCAACCCACAGGGCACGCCGGTCACCGCCTTCGGCGTGCCGTCAGCCGCCGAGGTGGCCCACGACTACCTGTGGCGGGTCCATGCCGCCACGCCGCGTCGGGGCGAGATCGCAATCTTCAACCGCTCGCACTACGAGGACGTGCTGATCGTCCGGGTCCACGAGCTCGTGGCGAAGGCGACCTGGTCGCGCCGCTACGCCCAGATCAACGACTTCGAGCGGATGCTCTCCGAGGAAGGCACGACGATCGTCAAGTTCTTCCTGCTCATCGATCGGGACACCCAGCGCGAGCGCCTCCAGGCGCGCTACGACGACCCGACCAAGCGCTGGAAGTTCAACATGGCCGATCTTGCCGAGCGGGCCCGCTGGGACGAGTACATCGCCGCGTTCGAGGACGCCCTCACCCGCTGCTCGACCGCCGTGGCGCCGTGGTACATCGTCCCGGCCAACCGCAAGTGGTTCCGGGACCTGGCCGTCGGGGAGATCCTGGCCGACGTGCTGGAAGGACTCCACCCGCAGTACCCGACCCGCGACGACTTGCCGACCGGGGTGGTGGTGACCTGACCGCGACCGCCTGGCACGCTGGCCGTGCCAACCGGCGAACGAGCCGCCGAATCCGCGGCGTTCCGCGATCCGTGCCGGACGAGCTCAGTCCGTTGCGCGCGGGTAGGAGCCGAGGACGCGGACGAGCGTCGCCCGGGCACCGAGGTCGGCGAGCGCTGCTGAGCACGCCGGATCGTCTTCCGACCCGTCGAGGTCGGCCCAGAACACGTACTCCCAGGCGCGCTCGCGACTCGGTCGCGACTCGAGCTTCGAGAGGTTGACGCCTCGATCCGCGAACGCGTGGAGTGCCGCGAGCAGCGTCCCGGGCTCGTTGCGGACGCCGAAGACGACCGTCGTCCGGTGGCCACTCCCCGCGGCCGGCTCGACCTGCGGCGCGGCCGCGCCCGGCCGGGCGACGAGCCAGAACCGCGTCCGGTTCAGCGGATCCGAGGCGATGTCCGCGGCGAGCACCTCGAGACCGAAGACGGCCGCCGCACGGGGCGAGAGGACCGCGGCGCTGCCCCGCTCGGCACGCTCGACGATGTCCTTGCCGGCCCCCGCGGTGTTGTACGTCGAGACGAGTGTCCAGGGCCGCGAGCGGAGGAAGTCACTCGCCTGCTCGAGCGCCTGGACGTGGGACGAGACCCGTTCGATGTCCTCGATCCGCTGTCCGGGCAGCGCCGCGAGGCAGAGCCGGACCGGCACGACGACCTCACCGACGATGACCAGGTCGTGCGCAAGGAGCAGGTCGAGGGTCTCCCGGATGGTGCCCGCGACCACGTTCTCGATGGGCACGACGCCGACCGCCGCCGCGCCACCGGCCACGGCCTCGAACACGGCGGGGAAGCCGGGCACCCCGACACGCTCGACCTCGCCGAACGCGCGCAGCACGGCGTCCTCGGCGAACGAGCCGGGCTCGCCGGAGAACGCGACCGCCCCCGTGGACGTGGGCGCCGCCGTCATCCCGCGGTCAGCGCTCGAACCAGGCGGTCGTGTCGTGGTGGCCCTCGTCCTCGTCGAACTCGGCGCGCCCTTGTGTCGCGCCCTTCGCGCGGCGTTGGTTGCCGGCTTCCTCGGTCGCGCCGGCCCACTGATCCTCCGCGAGGAGCCCGTTGATCGCCTCGAGGTAGGCCTCGATGGAGGCGGCGATGATGTTCGTGCTCGTCGCCCTGCCGATGTACCGGCCGCGCGCGCGAGCCCCGGTCGCGCCGACTGGCGGCGCGATCTCGACCGTGACCACGCCCTCGGAATCGGGGCCCTCGGCGACCGCGTGGATGTCGTAGGCGACGAGGCGGGGCTGGCCGTCGAGCACCCCCGCAAGCGCCGTGTCGACCGCCCGGTACAGCGCGTCGACCGGGCCGTTGCCCTCCGCGACGGCGTCCCAGGCATGGTCGCCCGCGGCGAGGACGACCGCGCCGCGGCTGCGGGTGTTGCTGCCGGACGCGATCGTCCAGCGGTTGAGGTGGAGCGTCGGCGCGTCAGGTTCGGCGGGCCGCGGGTCGGCGGTGGGGCTCACGGCTACCTCCCGGGATTCGACGTGGCGGTGGTGAAGTGGCGCTCGTCGCGCCGGCGGAGCGGCGCGGCCGACTTCCAGATCGCGTACTCCAGCGAGTCGCCCAGCGCCACGCAGGAGGCCGTGATGATGTTCGTGTCGCTACCCATCGTGGACCACGAGCGGTCGCTGTCGCGCGAGTCGATGACGACCCGGGTCCGCGCGCCGGTGGCCGCCTGGCCGTCGAGGATGCGGACCTTGTAGTCGACGAGGTGCACATCGTCGAGCACCGGGTAGAACGCCCCGAGCGCCTTGCGGAGCGCGGTGTCGAGCGCGTTCACCGGCCCGTTGCCGTCGGCCGCCGTGTGCAGGGTCTCGCCGTCCACCGATACCTTGACGGTCGCCTCGGCGCGCAGCTCCTGCCCGTCGCGCTGCTCGACGAGGACGGTGAAGTCGACGATCCGGAACGGCGCGACGTAGCCGGGCTGGTTGCGCCGGATGAGGAGCTCGAACGAGGCTTCGGCGCCCTCGAACGCGAGGCCGTCGGACTCGAGCTGCTTGATGATCCGCGACAGGGCGCGTGCGTCGACGACGCCCTCGAGCTTGAGCCCGAGCTGCTCCGCCCGAAGCTGGGTGTTCGCCCGGCCGCCGAGCTCCGAGACGACGAGCCGGCCCTCGTTGCCGACGCTCGTGGGATCGACGTGCTGGTAGCTCCGTTCGACCTTCGCCACGGCCGCGCCGTGGACGCCGCCCTTGTGGGCGAACGCGGAGCGCCCGACGTACGGCTGGAAGTCGTTGGGCGTGATGTTGGCGATCTCGGCGACGCTCCGGGCGAGGATCGTCAGGTCGGCCAGGTCGCCGCCGCCGGCGGGCACGAGGATGTTGGAGGTCTTGAGGGCGAGGTTGGCGAGGATGCTCACCATGTTCGCGTTGCCGCAGCGCTCGCCGTAGCCGTTGATCGTCGCCTGGACGTGGCGGACGCCGGCGGCCACCGCGGCCATGGAGTTCGCGACCGCCATCTCGGCGTCGTTGTGGGTGTGGATGCCCCAGGCGACCGGAGGCGCGGCCGGGTCGCCGTCGAGCGAGCCCATCGTGTCGCGCAGGATCGCCACGAGCTCGTCGGTCAGCGTGCCGCCATTCGTGTCGCACAGGACGAGCGAGCGCGCACCGGCTTCGCGGGCCGCGCGGAGCGTCGAGATGGCGTAGTCGCGGTCGCCCCTGTAGCCGTCGAAGTAGTGCTCGGCGTCGTAGACCGCCTCGCGGCCGCGCTCGGCCACGAACCGCACGGAGTCGGCGATCATGTCGAGATTCTCGGCCGGGGTCGCGCCGAGGACCTCGATCACGTGGAGCAGCCAGCTCTTGCCGAAGATCGTCACCACCGGCGTCTCGGCCGCGACGAGGGCCTGCAGATTCGGGTCCGCCTCCGGCCGGTTCGCGCGGTGGCGGGTCGAGCCGAAGGCGGCCAGCCGCGCGGTCTGCCAGGTCATCGTCTTGGCCGCGGCGAAGAAGTCGACGTCCTTGGGATTGGAGCCCGGCCAGCCGCCCTCGACGTAGGGCATGCCGAACTCGTCGAGCATCCGGGCGATGCGCAGCTTGTCTGCGAGCGAGAGGATGATGTTCTCGCCCTGGGTCCCGTCGCGCAGGGTGGTGTCGTAGAGGACGACCGGTCGGTCGGGCGGCGGTGTGGCGGTCTGGTCGGTCACGGAAGGCTCCCGTCGGCAGGTGGAGGTATCAGGCGGAGGCGATGGGGGCGGCCGCCGTCTCCGGCGCCGCCCGTCGGATCGCGATCCGGTCCACCACGGCCCGGGCCATCTCCCGGCCACCACTCACGGTCAGGTGCGCCCCGCCCGCCGGGGCGATCAGGTCGGCCGTCCGGAAGCCGTCGTCGAGCGCGCCGCTGACCGCGGCCTCGATGGCCTCGGCGACGTCGGCCCGGCCGAGCGACCAGCGGCAGAGCATCGCCGCGGAGAGGATCGTGCCGATCGGGTTCGCCCGATCCTGGCCGGCGATGTCGGGCGCCGTCCCGTGGATGGGCTCGTACAGGCCGAACGTCCCGTGCTCGGTGCGGCGCTCGCCGAGCGACGCCGACGGGAGCATGCCGAGCGACCCGGCGAGGACCGCGGCCTCGTCCGAGAGGATGTCGCCGAACAGGTTCTCGGTCACGACCACGTCGAACGACGACGGCCGGCTCACGAGGAGCATGGCCGTGGAGTCCACGAGGCGATGCTCGAGGTGCACGTCCGGGAATTCCGCGTGGACCTCCTCGGTGACCTTGCGCCACAGGCGGCTCGTGGCGAGGACGTTGGCCTTGTCGACCTGGGTGACCCGGTTACGGCGCGTCCGCGCGAGCGTGAATGCGAGGCGGACGATCCGTTCGATCTCGGACTCGGCATACCAGAGCGTGTCCACCGCGACGCGTCCGTCGGCCGTGACGCGCTCCTCGGACGGGCGCCCGAAGTAGAGACCACCGGTCAGCTCGCGGACGATGAGCAGGTCGACGCCGGCGAGGAGCTCCGGCCGGAGCGGCGACGACGGCACGAGGGCCGGATGGACGGTCACCGGCCGCAGGTTCGCGTACAGGCCCAGTCCTCCGCGCAGGGCGAACAGGGCCTGTTCCGGGCGGACCGGCGCGTTCGGGTCGTCCCAGCGCGGCCCTCCGACGGCGCCCAGGAGCACCGCGTCGGCTGCCCCGCAGCGCTCGACATCCGCCGGCAGGATGGCCACCCCGTGGCGGTCGATGGCCGCCCCGCCGGCCAGGACCTCCGTCCATTCGAGCTCGAACCGGAAGGCGGTGGCGGCGGCCTCCAGGACCGCCCGGGCGTGACCGACCACCTCCGGCCCGACGCCGTCGCCGGGGATGGCGACGAGCCGGTAGCGCGGCGCTTCGGTCACGGGATCTCCTCGGAGCTCGTGCGCGCCACGAACGCCGAGCCGACGCTGCCGATCTCGGCACCATGGAGCTTGTTGATGGCGACGAGGTAGGCCTCGAGGCTGGCCTCGATGATGTTGGTCGATAACCCGTGACCCGTGACGGTGAAGGCCCCGGCGCCGACATCCGTGGAGCGCCGGCAGCGGACGAGCGTCTGGCCCTGGGCGTCCTCGCCGGCCGAGACGGCCTTGATCTCGTATTCGCTGAGGATCGGGGTCCAGCCGAGGACGGGCTCGATCGCCCGGTCGACGGCACCGTAGAGCGCGTTGACCGGCCCGTTTCCGGTCGCCTCGGCGCTGCGCTCCGTACCGCCCACGGTGAGCGAGACCGTGCCGGTGGCCTTGCCCTCGTGCGACGACGTGACGCTCCAGCCGTCGAGGATGACCGACGCTGGTACCTCGGTCGTGTTCCGCTCGACGAGCGCGAGCAGGTCGGCGTCGGTGACCTCCTTCTTGGCGTCGGCCAAGGCGATGGCCAGCCGGTAGATCGTGTCGAGCCGGTCGCCTTCGACCTCGTGGCCAAGCTCGCGCAGCTTGCCCTGAAGTCCACGCCGGCCGGACAGCTTGCCGATCGTCAGCTGGCTGCCGCTGAGGCCGATCGACTGGGGGGTCATGATCTCGTAGGTCAGCGGGTTCTTGATGACCCCGTCCTGGTGGATCCCGCTCTCGTGGGCGAAGGCGTTCCCGCCGACGATGGCCTTGTTCGGCTGCACGGCGAACCCGGTGAGATAGCTGACCAGCCGACTCGCGGCGGTGAGCTGCTCGGTGGCGACGCGCGAGCCGAGCTCCGGGAACTGAGTCGGGCGCGTCCGGAGGGCCATGACGACCTCCTCGAGCGACGCGTTGCCGGCCCGCTCGCCGAGGCCGTTGATCGTCACCTCGACCTGGCGCGCCCCCGCCTGGACGGCAGCGAGCGTGTTGGCCGTCGCCAGCCCAAGGTCGTTGTGGCAGTGGACCGAGACCGTCGCGTCCCGACCGACGAGGGCGACGACCCGACCGACGAGCGCGCCGAACTCGGCCGGGATCGCGTAGCCGACCGTGTCGGGGATGTTGACGGTGGACGCGCCGGCCTCGACGACGGCCTCGTAGACCTGGAGGAGGTAGTCGATGTCGGTGCGCGAGGCGTCCTCGGCCGAGAACTCGATCTCGGCGTCCCGGCCCAGCGCCTCGCGACCGTAGGCGACCCACCGCCGCGCCTCGGCGAGGGCCTGGTCGCGGTCGATCCGGAGCTTGTGCTTGAGGTGGATGTCGCTGGTGGCGATGAACACGTGGAGGTGCGGCCGCTCGGCGACCCGGATCGCCTCGACGGCCCGCTGCGGATCGCCGTCGCGGCAGCGGGCGAGGGCCGCGATGGCGACCCCCTTGGTCTCGCGAGCGATCCGGTGCACCGCGTCGAAGTCGCCGGGCGAGGCGGCCGGGAAGCCGGCCTCGATGACGTCGACGTTGAGCCGGGCGAGCTGGCGGGCGACTTCGAGCTTCTCGGCGGCGGTCAGGCCGGCGCCGGGCGCCTGCTCGCCGTCGCGCAGGGTCGTGTCGAAGATCCGGACGCTGCCCGGAGCCACGCCCACACCGCCGGATACGCCGCCGGCGCTCACGACCGCGACCCGGAGCTGGCGGCCGCCTGGGCCTGGCCGGCGACGACCGTCACCGGGTTGAGGAACGCCATCTGGCCGCGCAGCTCGGCCCCGACCTGCTCGATCTGGTGGTCGCGGTCGGCCGCACGCAGCCGCTCGAACTCGTGGCGCCCGCCATCGCTCTCGGCGATCCAGTTGCGGGCGAAGGTCCCGTCCTGGATCTCGGTCAGGACCTGGCGCATCGTGGCCCGGACGCGCTCGTCGATGATCCGCGGTCCGCTCACGTAGTCGCCGTACTCGGCTGTGTCACTGACGCTGAAGCGCATGAAGTTGAGGCCGCCCCGGTACATGAGGTCGACGATGAGCTTGAGCTCGTGCATCGTCTCGAAGTAGGCGAGCTCCGGCTGGTAGCCGGCCTCGACAAGGGTCTCGAAGGCCATCTTGACGAGGGCGGCCGTGCCGCCGCACAGGACGGACTGCTCCCCGAAGAGGTCGGTCTCGGTCTCCTCGGCGAACGTCGTCTCGAGCACGCCGGCCCGGGTGGAGCCGAGC
>DASVIK010000264.1:0-4917 GCA_036382135.1 Candidatus Limnocylindrales bacterium
ACGAAGTCCTCGGTGAAGACCTCGTCGATGACCTTGTAGTCACCGCTGGCCAGCGCCCTCGCATACCGCTCGGACAGCGCCTGATGGTCGACAGGCATCGTTACCCTCCCGTCTTCGCGCGATCGTTATGTGCCGGCCGGGCCGTGTCGGCCGACTGGGCCGCGTCCATCCGCCGTGCTTCGTCGTCCGTGAACACCCGCCCCCGCAGGAGCGAGAGGGCTCGTTCCTGTGCCCCGAGGATCCCTGCCAGGGCCTGCCGGCGCACCTCGGTCGGCAGATCGGAGTCCGAGCTCAGCTGGCCGAAGCCGACGTGGCTCATGTAGGCCGTGACGATCGTCTGGAGGTCCTCGGGCTCCAGCCAAGTCGCGAGCTCCGGCAGGAGCCGGTCGAACGACGATCGGCCGAGTGGCGTGAACGCCCCGTATTCGAGGGCGACCTCCACGCTCATCCGGTTCATTTCAAGCTCGAAGTAGACGGCGCGTCCCGCGTTCTTGGCGGTTCGCGCGTACTGCCGGCGAGCCATGTAGAGCCCGACGAGCAACCACCCGAGCGCGCCGCAGATCGCGCCGACGATACCGGGGATGAGGATGCTTGGGTTCATGGTGGCGCAGTCTGACCGACCCAGACCTGGCAAGACCAGGCGGACGTCCGAGATCCAAGCTTACCGCCCATCGACAGGTGCGGGGGCACCGCCGGCGGCACGGGCGATGTGGACCCCCAGGCCGATCGTGACGATCGGCGCGACGACCATGCCGATCGCGAGGCTCAGCAGGTTGTTGAGGGCGTCTGCGCCATCCACCTGGGACACGACGATCACGGCGACCAGGATCGCGGCCCCGGCGTACGCGACGACGCCCAGCCATCCGGGCAGGACGCCTCCGGACCTGCAGGCCCGGCCAAGGTAGTACAGGGCGATGGCGAGCGCGGCGTACGACGCGATGCCCGCCCAGCGGGTCAACCCGTTTATCAAGTCCACGTCCCGTCCGACCGCGACCATGATGGCTGCCGGGACCTGTTCCCAGCCGGAGTTCTTCCAGTAGTCGACCTGGACGAAGGTCATGAAGGCGTTCATGCAGCCGAAGACCGCGGCAACGACGAGGAAGGCGGCGGCCAGCTGCGGCGCGGCGCGGCGGTGGCCCGCCACCTCGCGGAGCCCGACCGCGAGCGCGATGAGCGCGAGGTAGGCGAAGAAGAAGAGCCCGTCGCGCAGCGCGTAGTCCCACAGGACCTGCTGCTGATGCGCGAACGAGGCGGCGAAGAACGTCGCCTCGTCGACCAGCTGCCCCGCCGCCGTCGGCGTGTAGTCGGGCGCGCTCCCGAGGAGTCCGGTCGCCTCGACCAGGAACACTGCCGTCGCGGTCGCGAACGCGATCCCGGCGAAGATCCCCCATGCTCGTGCTGTTCGTCCCCACGCGGGATCGACGGCTGCCGGTGTCGACGGGATCGCCGTCGACGTCAAGTCGCTCATGGTTCCTCCCACTGCTCGCGCTACGCCTGCTGACCCGCCGGCGGCACGATCGGCTCGACCCACTCGGCGCGCCAGGCCGGGGGTTCCCACGAGTCCGAGACGTAGATCGTCTCGCGCACGACGAGACCGTCACGGAACTCCATGATCCCGACGACGTGGCTCGGGCGTCCGTCGTAGCGGATCGTGTATTGGTTCACCCACACGTCGCCGGCGCCCATCGTCCGAAGGTTCTCGAAGTCGAGGCGGGCCGGATAGGCGGTGCGCATCGCCTGGATGTTCGCCTTGCCCCGGATCCGCTCACCGCCCTGGGGAAACTCCAGGACCGCGTCGTCCGCGTAGATCCGCGATGCACGGGCTTCATCCCGTCCACCCCACGCGAGGTGGTCGCGGATGAGCTCTCGGGCTGCTGCTTCGTTCATTGACCGGAACCTCCAACTGCGGGCGACCGGATCTAGGGCGACGTTTGCGCACCCTCAGGCGCTGGCGTCGCCAGCGCCGGTGGCGGCTCGGGCTCAGGCTGGGTGCCCGAAATGAGAGTGCGCTCCCCGACGGCGCCGGCCGAGAGGGACGCGATCAGCAGTGATGCCGCGAGGACCGAGCCGGAGATGGCGACCATCAGGGCGGTCCTCGCGGGATCGAGCCAGCGTCCGGCGCTGAGGCGTGCCTCCGCGGAGGAATCCGGGATCCTGCGGGCGACCGCGTCGGTGCCGGTCGCTGCTGTCGTGGTCATCGTTCCTCCCTCTCCTTCGATGGTCAAACGGGGTCGGCGCCGGGAACCGGGATCACGCCCAGCTGGAGCATCGCGCCGAGGTCGTCACGGGTCGCCCAGTGCTCGACGAGGCGGCCGTCCCGGACCCGATACCAGTGGCTCTGTCGGCCGGCAAACGCCCGGCCGGTCGGCGCGATGACCCCGTTGAGCGGCCCGAGGTTGGTGCCGGTGGCGGTGAGCAGCACGGCCACGAGGTCGTCGTCGGCCACGATGGCGTCGATCGACATCCGCAGGTCGGGGAACTGGGCGAGGAGCCACGCGACGGTCTCGCGCATGTGCCGCGGCCCGTGCACGGCTCCCGGTGCCTCCCGGCCGAAAGGCGCGAGGGCGTGCTCGACGAAGTCGACGGCGACGATCTCGTCCATCTCGCTGGTGTCGCCGGAGTTGATTGCCGCCGTCACGCGGCGAGCCTGGTCCTTGTTGCGTTCGAGGATGCCTGTGCGGTCGTCCATGACCGGCACGCTACGGGCGGGCGCGCTCCTCGACCATCGTGGCAACCCCTGATCGCGGTACGTAAACCTTTGCCTACGTACCGGCGTTCCCCGGGGCGCGCGCCCCGCCGTCCCCGGTCGCCCAGCTCGCGATCTGGGTGCGGGAGCGGAACCCGAGCTTGATCAGGATGTTCTGCACGTGCGTCTCGACCGTCCGCTCCGACACGACCAGGGCGCCCGCGATCTCCCGGTTCGTCGCCCCACCAGCGATGAGGCTTGCGACCTCGTGCTCGCGGGGCGACAGGCGTCCCCGGGCCGCGAGGCGCTCGGCGAGCGCCCGGGCCTGCGGGAGCAGGCGCGCCATCCCGAGCTGTGCCGCGCCCACCGTCGCCAGAGTCGCCGCCTGGTACGCCCGGTCACGGTCGCCCGGCGCGTTGCGCAGGAGGAGGGCGTCGGCACACGCCAGCCGCGAGCGCTCGACCCAGGGCCGGAACGCGCCCCGCGCCGACTGGTCGAGGGCCGCCTCTGCATGCGCCACGGCCGCGTCATGCTCGCCGAGGAGCGCCTCGACGCGAGCGAGGAAGTACGCCACGGGCCCGACGGCACCCAGCGGCGAGGCGATCATCGAGCCGTCGAACGGGGCCAGCCGCGCCCGGAGCTCGGTCGCGGTGGCCACGTCGTCGAAGGCGACCGCGAGGTCGAGCAGGCCGAGCAGGGTCGGCAGCCGGCGTCGGTCGGTGGGGATCCCGGCCAGCCGCGGGCGAAGCGCCTCGAACGCGGCCCGCGCGCTGGCGCGGTCGCCCATCTCGAGGTCGTACCGCGCAGTCATCGCAGTCGCGACCAGCGAGCCGCCGATCGCCGCCGCGCGCACCTCCTCGATCTCGGGCGGGACCGAGCCTCGGTCGGTGGCGATGAGCGTCAGCTGGGCGATGAACAGGGGTTCGGTCTGTGCCCGCTGGCTCGGCGGAAGCGCGCTGCGTGCCACCCGGGCGAGCTGCTCCGCCTCGTCGAAACGGCCGAGCGCCTGGCTCAGCCCGGCGCGCGCGAGCGCGGCATTCCAGCGAGCGAGCGGCAGCCCGGTGCGCACGACCAGCACGTCGAGCGAGTCGATCTCGTGAGCGGCCTCGGTCGTCTCGCCCGTGCGGATCAGGGCACCGACCCGCCAGGCGCGCGCGGTCAGCTCCGCCTCCGCCGAGCCCGCGGCGATGGCGGCGGCCAGCATGCGTTCGCTGAGCCGGAGGAGGCCCGGGCCGGGGTCGGCGCCCGCGATCGAGAGCAGCTCGGCGTGAAGCGCCGCCGCGGTGGCGAGCGGTGCGCCCGAGGCACCCGCGAGCTCGAGCGCGAGCTCCACGTGCGACCGGGCCTCGTCGTATCGGTCGCGATGGTGCAGGGCGACGCCGAGCTGGGCGTGCAGACCGGCGCGTCCCGCGAGGTCGGCCGGGTCGATCGTCTCGAGGGCGAGGCGGCACATCCGCTCGACCGATGCAGCAGTGGCCGGGTCAGGAACGCCCCAGACGACCTGCGCGGCCGCAACGGCGAGGTCGCCGCGCCGATCGGCGTCCGCGAGCTCGGCGGCCCGCAGCGCGAGGTCCGCGCTGGACCGGATCTCCCCAGCGCGGAAGGCGACGGCCGCCTCGTCGAGGAGGCGTCGGCACTCGCCGATCGACGTGGTCTCGCCGCTCGCTCGATCGCTCACTCGGCGGATTGTCGCGCGAATGGGCTTGGCCGTGTCCCCAGACTTGTTGTGAGAGCGGGGGCGCCAGGCCGTCAGCAACAGGTTGACCGGCCCCAGGTGGCCGCCCATCGACTAGCACCTACGACTGTCCCGCGGTCCCGAGATCGGTCCTCTTAACCCGCTCGTCGGATCATTCACGACGTGGAGATGCTGTGGGTCGACCTGGTCATGCCCATCGCTTGCGCAGCCGGTGATGTAATCGGACGAGGCCAAGGAGACAGGCCAGCCCCATCAGGTAGGACGCCGCGACATCGGTCGCCCAATGGTGGCCTTGCACGATCCGGCTTGGGCCGACGAGGGCGACGAGGCCGAGAAGGCACGCGACGGTGGTCCGCCGCAGGAGCGGATCTCGGACCTCGATCCAGACGAGATAAGCCGAGAATCCATAGAAGACGACGTAAGTAAGGACATGGCCGCTCGGGAAACTCGTGCCTCCGAGGGGCGCGACGATCACCTCCACGGCGGGGGGCAATGGACGGGGCCGGCGGGCGAGAAACTTCAGGCCGGTGGAGAG